>NZ_JBMERP010000024.1:0-49234 GCF_049310925.1 Virgibacillus sp. DJP39
GCGTTCCCCATGGAAAGCGAGTGTTTTTCCGCAGCGCTGGACCAGCAATAATTTAGTAAAGTTTGGTAGAAAATTGTTAAAGCAGTAACGTCACAGTTTTAATTAACTGCGAAGATAAAAGAAAGAACTGAAGAAAAAGCCTTTTACAATTAGCTTTTTAACACATAATTCTCAAGCTTTTAACAAATACTAACTCTTTTACAATAAAATTTTGTATAACATGTATATAATTTCCTTTTTCTGATCAGAATGGTTGTTGAGGTGATGATCATATGAAAGAGGAAAAAAATGGCGGTTCAAAAAATAATTGGAGTCGCATTTTTCGCAAGAAGTGGTTTTTCCCGGCAGTTTACCTAACGATTGCTGCTTTGCTCTTAACGTTTGTGGTGTGGTATCAGAATCTGGAAAATCAAATTCCTGAAACACAAGATCAGGAATCAACTGAGGACACTGCAACGGACCCATACGGTGAGGATTCAATTGCTGTAATGGACCAACAAGAGGCTGTCAAAATGCCTGTGAGTGATCAAGATAAAGCAGAAATCGTAACTAAATTCTATGACTACAACGCAGACCAAGAGGATCAAGAAGCAGCGCTTGTTCTATACAATAGCAGATACTACCAGAGTACAGGTATAGATATTGCGTCTGCAAATGGTGAAACTTTTGATGTAACAGCGTCATTGAGTGGTACTGTTGAGGAAGTAACAGAAGATCCATTACTAGGTAATATAGTAGCAATATCTCATGAGAATGATATTTTGACATACTATACTAGTCTTGGAGAAGTAATGGTTAAGAATGGCGAACGAGTCAAACAAGGAGACGTAATTGGGACAGCTGGTGAAAACCTATTCGGAAAAGAAGATGGCATCCATGTCAACTTCGAAATTCGAAAAAATGGTGAATCAGTAAATCCAGAAACGTACTTCAACAAACCGGTTAGTTCTATTTCGGTGGATGAGGAAAAAGTTTCAGAAGATGTAGAAGAAGAAAGTGACGCTACACCGGATGAAAATGGCGAACAATCTCCTGCACCTGAAGAAGATACTGAGACAGATGACAGTGGATCACAGGATGATCCCACAAATGAAGAAGATGGGGCATCTACTGATGGCGCGCAATCTTCTGCATCGAGTGCACGAGCATAAAAATTACAGCAGAAAATAGCCCTTGATAGCTAAGGGCTGTTTTTTTATGTGAATAGTGCGAATTCTGTCGAAAGATTAGTGTATTAATTGACGAATAATGTGGTACTATGGTAATAACTTATAAAAAATTTTTAGTTAGGAGGAGATAACAATAAAATGAATACCCAGGTAGTAGGAAATCCAATGCCTTCCATTGCTAATGAAGGTAAGTTATCACTAGAGCAGGTTATTTCAACGTTATCTATACAATATGATGACCAAACGGTACTAGAGTTAATTAGAAAATTTTGCTTGCAAAGTAAGAAAAAAGAGATTATGAAATTTGGTATGGAATTTTTGTACATGAACGGCTTCTATGAAGATTTACAAACACTAGTCTACAAAAATCAAAAGATGCCTGAAGAGTCAAATAATCAATGGGCAATCGCCTATCAATTAATGTTAGATCAAAGGTTTAATCGTGTACCGCCTCAGAAAATAATACACCACTTATCGTCACTTCATACTAATGAACCAGAATTAATTTGCTTAATAGAGTTTACGAAAAACAAAGCATATAACGACATGAACGATTTTACGAAATCTGGTAACTTCTTAGAAAAACTACAGTATTTGAATGGGTCTATAGTAGATTCACAGTTAAGATTTTTTTATAATATACGAATGTATGAGGCATATTTCATCTACTTGTGGCATCGTAATGAGCTCATTCTAGCAAGGAAGTTTGCATTCAGAGTTTTAAATTTAACACAAAGCCCTAAAAAGAAAGCAGCTATACATACCTGTTTAGCACTCACCTATACATTTGATACCTACCAACAGGGAATCCATCATTTAAACGAAGCCAAAAAAATAGCGTTGGAAAATGGGTTAACGGAAATACTTAACATTATAGAAAACCACAATTTTCCATTTTTTTCTGCATACCATAAGAAGGTCAAAGGAGTAACAACAAGCGATAAAAGCGAACAGGCTCATGTAGAAATTGCCAAGGGGAATTTTAAAAAAGCAGAAAATATTTTAAGAAAGGTCTCCTCTGATTCACCATTTTATTTTTATTATTTAGGACTTGCTACAAGTGACAAAGATCTTCTGCACCATTCTTATAATGGTTTTATTGAGAAACGCAGTGATCATTTCTTTTGCAGGTTACCATTAGTAGCTTTACGAAACATGGGTTCTGATCTACATTAATCGGCGAAAGGTTAATGGACAATTAAAAAGAATAGCAGATAGTAATCAAAACGTTCAGTTAAAATCTGGGCGGTTTTTTTTTGTTGGAATTTTGTATGGGTATTAACTGATTTCTAGCATAGTATTACTAACAGGCCTTAGTACGGACTTTTTTAATTAGAGAAAGTTAATGTTAAATTCAAAAAAATAATAACGCTATCGAGTTGGTTACAGAAACAGTCTTGTTTTAAGCTCTCCAGTATGTTAATACCGACATATTTGGTTAAGTCATTTTAAAATCACTCTATAAGTAAAAGAAAAACAATGTTTATAACTTTATGGCCTATTTGAATTCAATAAAATCTCCACAACATCATTCAAATCCATGAATTAATTCATCGTATATTTCCTCCTTTGTATCACTTTTCAAAAAATACTTCTTGTCCCTTGTGGAAAAGAGGGAAATTTAATCATAAACAGTTCTTTCAAGTAATAAAATGTTACAAACCAAGCATTCAGTAATATCTGAGGTGAGAGCTTGTGTGGTATGTAGATAATTGTAGCAACGAACCTCCTATACATATACTTTGCGAAAATAAACATTCATACAAAAATGTACTGGTTTTTTTCGTAAAGTTAAGAAATTCAAAAGTGATCGATAACTTTATTCAGTACATCAGAAAATTATCGAAATATTCGCAACCACAATAATAGAATCACCTTGTCTCATTTCACACCTCGGAATTATCAACTTAGGGAGGCGAATGGTGTGCACGACTACATCAAAGATAGGACGATCAGGATAGGGAATCATATCGTGGAGACGAGGAAAACCGTCCGAGTGATAGCAAAGGAATTTGGTGTATCCAAAAGTACGGTCCACAAAGACTTGACAGAGCGCTTACCAGAAATAAATCCAAAACTCGCAAATCAAGTCAAAGATATTCTAGAATATCACAAAGCAATCAGACATTTACGCGGGGGAGAAGCAACTAGAAAAAAATACAAAATAAAGCCAGCAAGCGCAGCACAAATAAAAATCGACACCACAACCGCAACAACAGCCAAACCAGTAGGATAACAATGGAACACTGACCACAAACTCAGCTTAATTGCTGAGTTTTTTGGTTGATTCACAGGCCTGGAGCGGGAATCGACCCGTCGCGGGCTATCGAATCAACCGTTATGTAAAAATATCGCCCGTCGTGGCCAGAGAATCCCCCGTTATATGAAAATATCGTCCGTCGTGGCCATTGAATCCCCCGTTATATGAAAATATCGCCCGTCGAGGCCAGAGAATCCCCCGTTATATGAAGATATCGACCGTCGTGGCCAGAGAATCCCCCGTTATATAAAAATATCGCCCGCCGAGGCCAGAGAATCAACCGTTATCCGAAAATATCGCCCGTCGTGGCGCAGGAATCAGCCGTTATCCGAAAATATCGCCCGTCGAGGCCAGAGAATCCCCCGTTATATGAAAATATCGCCCGTCGAGGCCAGAGAATCCCCCGTTATATGAAAATATCGCCCGTCACAGTCAGTGAATCAACCATCGCAGTCAAAGCCCCTAACACCTCTTATTAAAATAAGCAGTTTAATTTAATAAAAGCCATTTTTGTTTAGGCTTGGAACAAATGAATTTTGTGGGAATGCCGCCTGATTGGGAGACAAATAAACCCGTCCCCTGTTATCACCAAAACGTTCAAGATTCATCGATGTCAATAGATTGTAGGCAATCTTGTCTGAGTCAATCATTAGAATCTCTCTGCACTTTTTGTTTGTAATTTTTTTATCATACAGTAGAAAGTAGTCTAGAATTGTCTGCTTGTGTGCATCTTTATGGGTGTTTAAACATTTTTCACATAACCATGTTCTCCGGGATCTTTTCATCGGAAAGCTTTGACAAGTGGGGCAGATGATACCTTTTATTAGTTGCTGGTCATTTAAACGGTGTTGTTTTATTAATTGTGGCAGATGAGGAGTTTGGTTATTTAACAAAAAGTCATTTGCCTTTTTTAAGGTGGCTTTTGTTAAAACTTCTTTGTTATATTGAGGAATCAATTTGTCCAAGTGGTTGGCCAGGCTTTCGGCATGAATCATTTTATCAAATACCTCTTGGTCCTGTTGCCTGCATTTAAGTATTGTTCTGGGGTTACTTATTACTACCAGGTAGTCAATAGGAATATTGAAAATTTGCATATCCTGTAATAAAGATTCCAAATTTCTCTTTTGTGCTTCTGCCTGATAAATTGGATTTTTAATACCCTTCATTTCGTTACCGACTTTTTGTGTGAGTTGCTTAAAATCAGAATCATATTCTAATTCGCCTTTGATATTTTTAATTTCTAGGATACAGAAAAAATTCCTAGTTAGAATTAATGTATCAATTTGAAAGTAATGGGGTCCACTTTTTAATCGAAGGCCTTGAAGCACGTAGGAATTCTTAAGTGGGTATTGGGAAAGTTTATAATCAACATCTCTTTCACCACGGTAGCCAGCTAATGAAGTCAAATAGCCACTGTTGATAAAATCGCTGTTCCCTAAATTAGGGTTTAAACGCCTGAATAGTGCCTCATAGGTTAATAACGAGTATGGCTTTTCCCTGTGTTTTACATTCAATAAAATTCACTCCTTTTTAAGATTAAAATATATAATTCTACATAAATTGCTAAAATCCTCTTTTTTTTAAAAAAATTAATGAAAAGCAAGCCATTATTTATCACCCGTCCCGGCCGGGGAATCAGCCGTTATGCAAAAATATCGCCCGTCTCGGCCAGGGAATCATCCGTTATCCGAAAATATCACCCATCAAGGCTCTCCATCAAAAGTCACAGCCCATTTTCCGGAAAAACATGTGTAATTTTTGTTTTTTTGCATTATTTTTAAACATATTGTGGTAAAATATAATATTAGTAGCATTGTGTTCGTTTGCAAATGTGAGAAAGTAATTGTAACAGGGAGGATCTTATTAATGTTTTCTCGTGATATTGGAATTGACCTTGGAACTGCCAATGTTTTAATTCATGTAAAAGGTAAAGGAATTGTTTTGAATGAACCATCAGTTGTGGCTATGGATCGTACTACTGGAAGGGTTTTGGAAGTAGGAGAATCAGCTCGGCGCATGGTGGGACGTACACCAGGAAACATTGAAGCGATCAGACCTTTAAAAGACGGGGTTATTGCAGACTTTGATGTAACAGAAGCAATGTTAAAACATTTTATAAATAAAATTAATGTTCGTGGTTTTTTATCAAAGCCTAGAATGTTGATTTGCTGTCCGACTAACATTACAAAAGTTGAACAAAAAGCAATCAGAGAAGCCGCTGAAAAATCAGGTGGCAAAAAGATTTACCTTGAGGAAGAACCAAAAGTTGCAGCGATCGGTGCTGGCATGGAAATTTTTCAACCGAGCGGTAATATGATAGTAGATATTGGCGGTGGAACGACAGATATAGCTGTTCTTTCAATGGGTGATATCGTAACTGCTGAGTCAATTAAAATGGCCGGTGATAAATTTGATTCAGAAATTCTAATGTATATAAAGAAAAAGTATAAATTATTAATCGGTGAACGCACTGCTGAAGATATTAAAATTAATGTAGCTACAGTGTTCGCTAATTCCCGTAAAGAAGAGATGGATATTCGTGGCCGGGACATGGTAACTGGATTACCGCGTACGATCACGGTATATTCTGATGAAATCGCTGGTGCACTTCAGGAGTCAGTTAATTTAATTACGCAAGGCGCAAGACGAGTACTTGAAAAGACACCACCTGAATTATCAGCAGATATAATTGATCGTGGGGTAATTTTGACTGGTGGTGGAGCAATGATCCACGGCATTGATCAATTACTAGCTGAAGAATTGAAGGTACCAGTATTTTTATCAGAGGAGCCTATGAACTGTGTTGCTAAAGGAACAGGGATTATGCTCGAAAATATCGATAAAATTGAACGAAAAAAGATAATTTAATTCTTTGGGCTAGTGCCTAAAAGGGGTTGAGTATATTGTTACGAGGATTTTATACCGCAGCGAGTGGTATGATTGCGCAGCAACGTTTTCAGGAAGCATTAGCTAACAACATTGCCAATGTGAATACACCAGGTTATAAGGCAGATCAGCCGACATTACGTGCGTTTCCTGAATTACTTCTCAGACAAATGGGTGGTGGTAATGAGCTCCCAACTGAACGTGGCTTTAAGATACCAGGAAATCACCCGGTTGGGTCACTGAACACAGGAGTCTATGTTCAGGAAAATGTACCGAAGTTTGTTCAGGGCGATATACGTGAAACAGGAATATCAACTGATATGGCTTTAATTAATGGCGTTCTTCCAGATGAAGATGGGGGACTGTTCTTTACTGTGCAAAACGATGCAGGTGAACAGCGCTACACACGTAACGGTAACTTTACCGTAGATGGGCAAGGGTTTTTAGTTGCAAGCCAAGGATATTATGTCCTGGACCAATCTGGAAATCGAATCCAAACAAACGGACTTGATTTTAATGTAAACCAGGACGGAATCGTTCAACTTGATGGACAAAATGTACCTCTGGGCATTGCATATACTGCAGACGCGACCCAGATGGCAAAAGAGGGAAATGGATTGTTCAATGGTGAGGCAGGAGCGGTTCCTGCTGGTGCAACGTATACAATTCAGCAAGGATTTTTGGAGTCGTCAAATGTTGACTCACTTCAAGCGATGACGCAAATGATGGAATCATACAGGATGTTTGAGACGAATCAACGCGTTTTAAAAGCATATGATGAGAGTATGGGTAAAGCAGTTAATGAGGTAGGACGACTACGCTAGGAGGGTTTTCATGTCACGAACAATGATACAAGCAGCAGTAACGATGAATCAGTTGCAGAGTAAGCTCGACTTAATTGGAAATAATTTAGCCAACAGCCAAACAACTGGTTACAAAAGTCGTAATGCAGATTTCGCATCATTATTATTTCAACAAATCAATAACATGAGTGACCCTGCAAATGCGGAAGGTCGTTTAACTCCTGATGGTATAAGAATTGGAACAGGTGCTAAACTTGGAGCAATCAGCACAAATTTAGCAGTAGGTCCGATTAAAGAAACTGGTCGGGGGCTGGACGCTGCACTCCTTGAAAAAAACCACCTATTTCAAATTCAGGTTACGGAAAATGGAGTTGAAGAAACCCGTTATACACGTGCAGGTGCCTTTTATCTCTCCCCCGTGAACAATAATCAGGATGTTATGCTAACAACAAGTGATGGAAATCCTGTCCTTGGAGAAACTGGTCCTATCGTAATTTCGGCAGGTTTTGACTCGATTTCGATAGAAGAATCGGGGCAAATCGTGGTAAGTCGTGGTGGTGATACGCAAGAGGCTGGAAGGCTTTCTATTGTAGAAGCAGTTCGCCCACGAGTACTTGAATCAACCGGAAATAATTCATTTCGTTTACCAGATCTTCAAGAATTAGGTTATAATCAGAATGAGATTATTCAAGCAGCGAATCCCAATGCACAATTAGTGAAAAGTAATGCATTAGAGCAATCCAATGTTGATATTTCAAAAGAAATGACAGACCTTATTACAACACAGCGTTCCTATCAATTTAATTCTAGAACCATTTCAATGAGTGATCAAATGATGGGACTAGTTAATCAATTGAGGTAATTATTACAAAGAACTTTTGCAAGTGAGTAAGGAGAACCAACCATGTCAAACAGCCAACCTGAATTAAAAACTGAAAAGAAACAAAAGCAAGAGACTAAACTGACAGATAAGTTAAAGTCTAAAGCGCAATGGGGGAAATTGGTCAATAAAGTGAAGAGTTTTGGACCAAAGATTAAAGTTGCTTTGAAAAAGTTAACCCCTAAAAAGAGAGAGAAAAACACATCTGATGACACGCCACCGCAAAAACGCTATAGATCCAGAAAACAGGAAGAAGCTTCAACAGAGCAAGCAAGACTCAAGCGCCAAAAAGAAAGTCAACAGGAAGAATTGTCTTCAGAAAAGTTAACCCGGAAGCAGCAAAAGAAAAAACAAAAGGCTGAAAAGAAAAAAAATAAAAAGCCTAAACGTCGTGTTTTTCCTATTTGGCTGCGTATTATTGTTGTTCTCCTTTTATGTTCTCTAGCTGTTGTTGCAGGGGCAGTAGTTGGTTATGGAATAATTGGAAGTGGTAAACCAAGTGATGCACTAGACATGGAAACCTGGCGCCATATTTTCGATATTGTCACAGAAAAGAAATAGATAAAAAGTATGGCTATTTTCCAGTCATGCTTTTTTGGCAGTTAAGAAAGTATAAATCCTTTCTTACTGCATAAGTAAACTAGGGCTTTCGCCATTAGGCTTGGCGATAAGCCGAGTTTTCTAAAGTTCCAGGGTCATTAACTCCCTTCGGCTGAGAAAGTCATCATCATTTTTGCTATACTGGAAGTACATATTTAACTTATAAATAAAAGGAGCCATTAAACCATGGATATACAAGAAATTAAAGCAACTATTCCACATCGTTACCCATTCCTTTTAGTTGACAAAGTTACCGAGGTTGAAGAAGGGAAACGCGTTACAGGAGTAAAAAATGTAACAATCAACGAGCCATTTTTTCAAGGCCATTTCCCTGATTATCCAGTAATGCCAGGTGTTTTGATTCTTGAAGCACTTGCACAGGTTGGCGCAATTGCTGTCCTTGGAATTGAAGAAAATAAAGGTAAAATCGGTTTCTTAGCTGGTATTGATAATTGTCGTTTCAAACGTCAGGTTAAACCTGGAGATCAGCTGAAGCTGGAAGTAGAAATTATTCGGATAAAAGGACCAATTGGAAAAGGAAAAGCTCTTGCCACTGTTGACGGCGAAGTAGCATGTGAAGCAGAAATCATGTTTGCAATAAGATAACTTTAGGGGAGTGGCTGATTTAGTCGCTCTTTTTTTGTACAAAAAAACTCTTAGAATTAATTAAAGGTTAAGTGGTGAAATTTAATAAACAAAATTAGTATTACATTTGGGTAAATGGTTAAGCTAATGGCGAAAGTGACATTAAAGGAGGAAATTAAAGATGAAAAAGAACTTTTTAATAAAGTTTGGTGCACCAGTTTTAGCGTTAACTCTTTTAACAGCCTGTGGTGGAGGGGATGAAGATCCCGCAAACGAAGAGGCGCCTTTAAATGAAGAAAACCAAGAGAATAACAATGGCGGTGAAATGAACACCGACAATATGCAACAGGATGTAGAGGATCAGATCCAGGAAGATATGAATCAAAATGGTAATAACGGTATGAATGGTGAAAACCAAAACGGAACCAATGGTAATAATGGAAATGGTAAAGGCAATGGAAAAAATGGTGGAACAGATACTGATGGTGGCTTAATGGAAGATGGAACGAATGAAGACACCTTGGATAATGGAAATAACAAGTAAGAAGAAATAACCTCTTTTACATGTTAATCAAAAAGACAGGACTCCTAATAGAATGTCCTGTCTTTTTGTATTGCTATTAAGCCTGAAAATCCACCAGTTTTCCAAGAGAAGGATGGGGAGCTTCTGGGCCACTTGTTTTTAGCATGTCCATTAATTGCTGACTTTGCTGTTCCATGACACCCATTGATTTGTTCATGATCGCAAGGCCAGCACTCTCACGAACTTGGTGGTTCGACATCGCTACTGATAATGCGGCAACATTCACAGCATTCACCTCCAAAACTCTTTCATTTTAGATAGTATACCACATTAACAGTCTGAACTTATCGAAAAAAAGATATTCACTCATCATCTTGCTTGTATTTTTCTTCCGATTTCTTCTCAAAGGAATTCTTTTCCGATTCCTTTCCCTGTGCTTCTTCCATTTCGTCTGAATGCATTTCAGAATGGTTATTATTTTTTTGATCATGATTAGTAGTCATCATACATTCCTCCTTTATAATCAGCTTTACCCTCTTTTACTGATAAATAAAAGAATAGATAGATAATTTACCATTACCGTAGTATAATAGGCATATATTGTAAATTATGAGGTGTGGATTAGAGATGACAAATACATCTGTTTATATTATTACACAAGCAACAAAGGCAATTTATCCAGCAGACTCTTCATACTATCGTTCAATTATTTTAGAGGGTTCTGATCAACGTAAATCCGTACAAAGGCCCGAGCAAATTATTGATAACAGTTGTTTGCTATATGGCGCGGCACTTTCCGGAAGACGAACTGCAGTTAAGGATATTTTAAAAGTAACCTCTAAACTACCAATTCCTGTAATTCCTGAAAATGGCGTATATATGTTTCCAACTTCTGCGGCAAAGAGTAAGGATTGTGTATGGCTATCTTTTCACCATATAAAATCTATTGATAAACGTGAGGGTAAAACATATGTAGCATTTAGAGATGGAAGTGGTTTGTACGTGAACGCTTCTGAAAGTACGATGAACTTTCAAAAATTAAAGACCTGTGAACTGATTGTGCATCTTAACCGCTCGATATTATTTGGACGAAGATCCAATCCGTTTAACCAGGGTTTCTAAAATTTCACAATAAAAAGGGCTATCCCTCTTATTTAGAGGAACAGCCCAAAATATAGCTATTATTTAATCCATTGGTCAACTAGGTCCTGATTCTCTTTAACCCATTTTCTAGCGCCTTCAATTGGCTTTTCTGCATTATTTACAGAGGTCATCAATGTTCCAATTGCATCATCATCCATCTTCCAGTTTTTAAACCATCCACTAACTTCTTCATAATCATCCGAAAATCCTTGTCGCGTTACATAATGGATTTTTTCAACTCCACCAAACACTTTTTTAGGATCTTCCAAATATTTTAATTCAACCTCAGAAAAAATTCGGTGAGGGCTCCATAACGGTGCAACAATTGGCTCTTCATTTTTTACAGCTTGCTTAATCTCTTCCAGCATAGCTGGTTCAGAACTTGGCAGTAATTCATAATCAAGTCCGTATTCCTTAATCATTTCCTCAGTAACTGTCATTGTGCCTGCGCCTGGGTCAAACCCTGTGATTTCACCCTCAAACAATTTTTTGTTTGCATTTAAGTCTTCAATGCTGTTGATATCTTCCATATAAGTTGGTACTACTAATCCGACTTTTGCGTTTTCATACCAAACTGATTCAGAAAAGTTAACCTTGTCTTTGTATTGTTTGTAATAATGCTGGTCTTGAACAGGCAACCAAACTTCAAGGGCAATATCAAGTTCGTCACCTGCTAAAGCTGCCATGGTTGTTCCCATGTCAAGTAGATTGAAATTAACATTGTAGCCTTTTTCTTCAAGGATTACCTTCCACATATTAGTGACAGCAATATTCTCAGCCCAGTTAATTTGTCCCATTTCAATTGTTTTGTTTTCTGTTGCTTCTTCCTTGTCCGCACTTTTTGTAGTCTCTTCCCCACATGCAGCAAGTAGGATCATTAAAACGGATCCTATAATAATTATGTTTAGTTTTGTTAAATTCATATTTTTACTCCTCTTGGTTGAAAATTATTTTTTATTTGGTGGATTTTTTGGTAGGAATTCAAAGATTTTTTCGTTCCTAATACTTCTTGTTAGGCTATCGAGCCATTGGTAATAAACCTTTGAATTTTCAAGCATATCAAAATGTGCTTTTGCTTCATCACGAATTTTTTCTGAAACAGCATCATCTTCCACGATTTGGGCTAGATTAACCTCTGCCTGTTTAATCGCTTCCATATTCATTTTCACTTCACGATCCCACATTTGACAGTAAAAAGACATAAATGAATGGAAAAAATCTTTCTCAGCTGCATAGGTATGTTTCCTTGATCCACGCTGAAAGGTTTTTTTCACCATATCTATTTCCTGGAGTTTTCTTACACTAGTACTCATACTTGGCTTACTCATCCCAAGCTCTTCACGCATTTCATCAAGATTCATTTGATCTTTGAAATACATTGTTGCATACAGGTTTCCAGCTGAAGGTGTTACACCATATAAGTCCATAGTTTCAGAAATAGCCCCGATTACCTGATCTTTAGCTATTTCCATTTTCTCACGGGCGGCTTGATCTCCAGTAGTAGCCATTTGTTCACCTCACTTCACCTTGTTAAGTTTATTAAAAATTATCTTTACAAACTTAATGTTATCAACTTTAAAAAAAATGTCAAATCCAATTAGATGTCAATTTCATTATAACCATCATGACGTTCAGCAATTAATAGAATAAAAATAGTTCTTTTTGACAAAAATAATTTGGCGTGATACATTTAATGTATTCAAAACGTTAAATTATTTCTTAATAAAATTAACATACGGAATTAACATAAAATCAGGAGGGATTTCGTTGATCATCAAAAAACAATATATCGATGGTGAGTGGGTTGATTCCATATCAAATAAGACTAGAGAAATTATAAACCCTTTTAATCAGGAAGTTATTGCTACTGTTCCAGAAAGCGATGAATCTGATACTCAAAAAGCGATTGCAGCAGCAAGAAATGCTTTTGACAATGGCACCTGGGCAACAACACCAGCAACAGAGCGAGGACAAATCGTAAGCAAAATCGCTGATTTGATTGAAAGAGATAAAGAAGAACTAGCAGAATTGGAATCACTGGATACTGGTAAAACAGTAGAGGAAAGCCGCGGAGATATGGACGACATCGCAGGCGTTTTCCGTTATTATGCACAAATAGCTGATAAGGATGGCGGAGAGATTATTGATTCTCCTATTCCAAATTCAATCAGTAAAGTGGTAAAGGAGCCAGTTGGAGTTTGTGGGCAAATCACCCCATGGAATTATCCACTGCTTCAGGCGTCATGGAAACTGGCACCTGCCTTGGTAACTGGAAACACGCTAATCATGAAGCCAAGTGAGATCACGCCATTAACATCAGTGAAAGTATTTGAATTAATGGAAGAAGCAGGCGTGCCAGCAGGGGTTGTTAACCTTGTACTAGGTGCAGGAAACACAGTTGGTGCTGAGCTTTCAACTAATTTAGATGTAGATTTAATTTCATTTACTGGTGGAATTGAAACTGGCAAAAAAATTATGCAGGCAGCAAGCGTAAACGTGAAGAAGATTGCTTTAGAGCTAGGTGGGAAGAATCCGAACGTAGTATTTGCAGATGCAGACTTTGAAATAGCAGTAGACCAGGCAATGAACGCTGTATTCTTCCATGCAGGACAAATTTGTTCAGCAGGTACAAGATTAATAGTAGAAGAAAGCATACATGATGAGTTTGTAAGTGCACTTGTAAAGCGTGTAAACAATATAAAAATGGGCAGTGGCTTTGATGAAGATACACAAATGGGCCCATTAATTTCACAAGAACACTTAACCAAAGTAGCAAACTATGTAGAAGCTGGAATCAAAGAGGGTGCAACTGTTGCAACTGGAGCAAAGCGTCCTGAAGCAGCAGAACTGCAAAAAGGTTTTTTCTACTCACCAACAGTCCTAACAAATTGCACAACAGATATGAAAGTTGTTCAAAATGAAGGATTCGGACCAGTCATTACAGTAGAAAAATTCCAAACAGAAGAAGAAGCAATGAAACTAGCTAACGATTCAATTTACGGACTAGCTGGCGGAGTTTGGAGTAAAGATATCGCAAAAGCAGAACGCTGTGTAGCAAAAATGCGCATGGGAACAGTATGGATCAATGACTTCAACTTGTATTTCCCACATGCACCATGGGGTGGATTCAAACAATCAGGAATCGGCCGTGAACTAGGGAAATTAGGCCTGGAAGAATACCAGGAAACAAAACACGTATTCCACAACCTAAAACCAGAAGCCATTAATTGGTTTTAGGAATGTAGGTTTTTCAGGTCGATTCCCGGGCCTGCGACGATCGATATTTTCGTGTAACGTTTCAACCTAACATCAAAAATAGTTTAATTAATTTAGCGGAGTCTTATTCAATAAGGCTTCTTTTTTTTGATCCTACAAAGTACAATTAAATAGTACCATTGCAACTGAATTTTGTGAGGTATACTCACGTATACAATTTCCAGACTGGAATTAGAAGAACGAGAAAATTAGTGAACGTAAAAGGATAATCCTTGTCTTATTCGAATAGGATTAAATAGGTGATTAAAAATTGGGGGGAATGTAAAATGAAAAAGAAAGTTTTAATTCTTGCTGGAGATGCTGTAGAATCCTTAGAAATATATTACCCTTATTTTCGGTGTTTAGAGGAAGGTTATGAGACCACAATAGCTGCCGCAACTGCTAAAACATTGCATACTGTCGTTCATGATTTCATTGGATGGGAAACGTATTCAGAAAAAGCGGGTTATCTAATCGAAGCGAATTGCAGCTTTGACAATGTAGATCCCGCAGATTTTGATGCACTAATTATCCCAGGAGGACGCGCACCTGAACATATTCGTTTAAACGACCATGTGCCAGGAATTGTAAGCCACTTCTTCGATGCAAATAAGCCAATAGCAGCTGTCTGCCATGCGAGTCTGGTTTTGACAACAGTTAAAGAGCATATTAGAAACCGGGAAATGACAGCATATATAGCATGTAAACCCGAAGTCGAAGCGGCTGGAGCAACTTATGTTAATGAACCGCTGCATACAGATGGCAATCTCGTTTCTGGACACGCATGGCCTGACTTGCCGGGACTTATGAAAGAATTTATCAAACAGGTCAACGAAGCAACCATAGAAGTATAGATGCATGTAACTTAATGTTGGTCATAGTTGAAGAGAGTCTAATCTGCAGACTCTCTTTTGTCGTTGTAGAGATTCTAGTCTGCATTACTCAGACAGGTACGGATTTGAACTGGAGATGGTACGATTAGATTCTAATCTTTCGAGTCAATTTGAATTTCGAGTAGGGATGACGGCTTAACTTTTTTTGGACTGGATTGGTTTTTGTCGAGCACCCATGTTCCACCAATCTTTTTACATTGAACTTGATCATTAGCACAAAGGTTTTTAATATAACCAGGGGATAAATCCCACAATGATGAGGCTTCTTCTACACCTATAATATCCTTTAATGGTTCCATCTTTCACCATTTCCTTTCACCTTTTTATAAATTCTCAAATGCTGTTCGACGTAGTATGCTAAAGGTATACCAAGAGGATTAACTGTGGAAAAACGGTATGTATTTCAGACTGACCTATTTTTACTTTGACTAATTGTATTGTTCTTCAATGAAGTCTCCTGAAGATGCTTTTTTTCAAGCCATTTAAGAAATTCCTTCTCCTGATTAGTTAGTGCCCGATTAAGCTTAGTTTCAAATTCATCACCAAGTGAATTCTCCAGATTAGTCAACCTATATCCCCCCTAAAATAGATTATAGAGATCATCGATCCTTTAGCAGTTTTCCAACTTTTTCCTGAATCTCATTTAATGCACGCATAAGGGTTTTTTCTTGTTTTTCCAAGCGGTCAATCAATGTCTTATTATAGGCCTCGTGTCGATTTTTGAATTCCTGAATTTCTTTATGTAACTCGTTATAGCTTGCGTTATGACGGGTGTACGATGATATATTATCATATATCATCGTCTTCTGACAAATCATCTCCGTTTATCCAGGACATTACTGCTGATGCCGAACGCTTTAGTGTCATTTCAGGAAACTCCTTGATTTCCAATAGCTTTTTAAGAGAAATTACATCGTTTTCATAGTACCCCCGGTGACCTAATTCATTCTTATGGTATTTGTATCCCTCATCCTCAAGCAGTAAAACATATTTTCTCAAAGTAGATTCTTTAATATTTAATAAGGCCGCAGATTCGCGGCTATTATAAACCTTGTCCGGGTTCCCTGATTCTTTGTTCATCTAGCCCCACTCCTCGTATATTATTCTTACGCTCCAACATTCTCTATATTTATAGAAATTGAAAAACACTTATTCAATCTTACTATGTGCGATAGCGCATTTCAATACACTGAGGGTTAATAATTAGGATACTAATATTATCACCTATTGTATCCATTACACGCATTTATATAATCGGCACCGCTCGAATTTTATAAAATGATAAGGACTGGTGTAACGTGAAACCTTTTCAATATATAATCGTATGGAATTTAGCTATACTAGTGTATAGATACTTAAGACCGAGAGGAGTTTTGGCATATGAGAAAGCTGCGAATCACGCTGGTGGTACTATTCTTACTACTAGTGCTTGCTGCCTGTAATAATGATGATAATGAAAATACAAATAAGGAAGAGACGGTAACACCTGTTAAAACAACTTCGGTTACGCAAGGTGATCTGGTTATAGATAGGTCTGTTTATGGACGTACATCGCCGTCCAGCATAACACCCGTTATGATTCAAACCCCTGGTGAAATCATAACATTAAAAGTTGAAAATGGTGATCAGGTGGAAGAAGATGATGTAATTGCAACCATTCAAACGCCTCAGGGAAAGCAAACTATTTATGCTGAAACGTCAGGGGAAATTGCTCAGCTTCAGGGTACGGAGGGTACAATCGCTACGAATCAGAAACCACTGGCTGTCATTACTGATTTAGATGAATTAACGTTAAACCTTACCGTAACTGCAGAAGCAACATCCTTATTTGAAGTCGGTGAAAAATACCCAATTCTTATTGATGAAATGAAAGTTGACGCAGAAATTAAATCGATCGGAACGCTTCCTAATGATGCAGGATTATATCCAATTGAAGCAGTAATCCAAAATAAAAATAATAAACTGCTGTCAGGGATGGTTGCAGAAATGACTGTTCCGGAAAATACGATTAACGACACATTGATCGTACCAACAGAAGCGGTTAATCAAGCAGGTGGAAAAACCTTTGTTTATGTTATTGAAGATAAAAAGGCTATAAGGAAAGAAGTTAATGTGATAGAAACGCATTCAGATAATACTGCACTTGAAGGCGATGTGAAAAAGGGCGATATGGTCGTAACAAGTGGTAGTCTCACACTGACAGACGGCAGCAAAGTCAATGTGGTGAAAGAGGGGTAATGCATTTTGAAGTTAGTACATACATCCGTTAAACGTCCTGTTGGGGTAATCATGATTGTGCTTGCCATCATCGCACTTGGGATTGTCTCACTGAGAAGTTTAACGATCGATCTTTTTCCGGAAATAGAATTACCAATAGCCGTTGTCGCTACAAACTATGAGGATGCAGCACCACAGGAGATAGAGAAATTAATAAGCCGGCCAATTGAATCAGCGGTGAGCTCTGTTGAGGGAATTGAAACAATCCAGTCCCAGTCACAGGCGGGGTCATCACTCGTAATTATGATGTTCAGTAATGGCGTCGATTTAGATCAGTCCCTCATTGATGTCAGGGAAAAAATAGATCAAGTCAAAAGCTTTCTGCCAGAAGGAGCTGGAGACCCAAGTGTGTTACGATTCAGTCCAGATCAGCTACCCGTTATGTGGGTTGGTCTTACTGGTGACGACCCAGCGGCTTTAACAGCTATTGCTGAAGATGAAATTGTGCCATACCTGGAACGTCAGGGTGGTGTCGCTTCTGTCACTGTCGAAGGTGGAAAAGAAAGGCAAATTCAGTTAATCCTTGATCAGGCAAAAATGCTGCAATACGGTGTATCAGCCCAAGCCCTGGTCCAGGCTCTGAATAGTACGAATCAATCGGCATCGGCTGGTGTCGTTGACAAAGGTAATCAAGACCTGCAAATACGAATAACAGGCGAACTAGAGTCTGTAGAAGATATCGGGGACACAATCGTTCAAACAGAAGCGGGTACAACCATTCATATTGATGACGTAGCAGCGGTAAAGGATACGTTTAAAGAATCCAACTCACTCACGCTTGTAAATGGAGAACCTTCGATTGTACTGTCTGTTTTAAAAAAATCGGATGCTAATACAGTAGAAGTGGCAACAAATATTAAGACAGGCATGAGTGAATTGGAAGAAAAATTGCCGTCAGACGTAAACTTAGATACCATCATTGATACATCTGAATTTATTAAACTTTCGATTAGTTCTGTTGTACAAAATATAATCATCGGAGGAATCATTTCCTTCTTCGTACTGCTCTTATTTTTAAAGAGCTTGCGGGCAACATTTGTCATCGGCTTATCCATTCCAATTGCTGTAATCGCTACGTTTACGCTGATGTATTTTACCGGTGAGACACTGAACGTACTGACGCTTGGTGGTCTAGCACTTGGAATTGGAATGATGGTCGATAGCTCAATCGTTATTTTGGAAAATATATATGCTTACAGGCAAAAAGGATACAGCATTTATGAATCAGCAACAAAAGGTGCGTCAGAGCTGGCTCCGGCAGTAATTGCTTCCACAACGACTACATTGGTCGTATTTTTGCCAATTGTCTATGTGGAAGGAATTGCATCAGACTTATTCACACCATTAGCCCTGGCTGTATCGTTCTCCTTAATTGCATCACTCGTTGTCGCTGTTACGCTTGTGCCAATGCTTTCGTCAAAATTGCTCACGAAGGCAATGGAAGACAAAGGACGTCGCTACTGGTTTGACCGATTCATGGATCGTGTCTATACAGGCTACCGCAGTGTTTTAAAATGGGTACTTAACCATCGAAAAACAACTGTTATTGGTACAGCAATTGCAATCGCAGCAAGCATAGGACTGTATCCATTAATCGGAGCGGAATTTATCCCATCATCAGACCAGGGGCAAATCGAAATTCGCGTCGAAACAGAAGCCGGGAGTTCCTTAGAGCACACGAGTGAGGTTGTAAAAGAAACAAATGAACAACTTCAAAAATACGATGATGTTATCGAAACAAGTTATGTAAGTGTTGGCGGGGGAGGATTCGACCCAACAAGCACAAGTGTCAACAGAGGAACGTACACGATTCAATTAATCCCTTCCACTGAACGGGAAAAATCAACCACTGCTATCGTCCAGGACATCGATGATGATCTACAGTCAGTTACAGGTGCTGAAATTACTGTTAGTGCTGTCGGAAGCGGACTTAGTACTGGAGATGCTATTCAGATTCAGTTAAACGGACCTGAGCACGAGGTACTTGCCGATTTATCAGAGCAAGTGGTGAGCGTCATAGCCGAGGTGGACGGTGTTTATAACCCAGAATCATCTGCGTCAAATGGCGTACCGCAAATGAACTTGATAGTTAATGAGGATAAAGCGGCGGCATATGGACTGACCGAACAACAAATTATTCAACAGGTACAGCTGCATTTTACTGGTCAGGTGGCAACACAATTCCGTGAAAATGGAAACGAAATGAATGTTGTACTCATGTATCCAGAAGATGCAAGAAGCACAATAGATGACCTAAAGGATATGAAAGTTAAGTCACCAGCAGGAGGGGCGATTCCTCTTGAAACGGTGGCACAACTAAAAGAAGTCCAGGGACCAGTAACATTGGTTCGTGAAAATCAACAAGCACAAATGAACGTATCAAGTGAGGTGGTTGACCGGGATTTAGCGAGCGTTGTAGCTGACATTAAGGAAAAACTAAATGGGCTTTCTTTACCAGAGGGTTACAACTATCAAATGGGTGGGCAAGCGGAGGATATGGCGGAATCTTTCCGTGACTTATCCATCGCGCTAATCTTTTCGATATTCTTAGTTTACGCTGTAATGGCGGTACAATTTGAGAACTTCCTATTCCCACTAATTATTATGTTCTCAATGCCAGCAACGGTAATTGGTGTTATGGTTGGCCTATTCATAACAGGCTTACCATTAAGCATTCCAGCGTTCATAGGCGTTATCATGCTCGCCGGAATCGTCGTAAATAATTCGATTGTGTTAGTCGACTATATCAATATATTGCGGCGTAAAGGTGTAGATCGATACGAAGCGATTTTAGAAGCGGGCCCAAGCCGACTCCGCCCAATCCTAATGACGACATTAACAACCATTCTAGCCATGGTGCCACTGGCATTAGCACTAGGAGAAGGAGCGGAAACACAGCAGCCGCTTGCTGTAACAATCATATTCGGACTCGGAATCTCAAGCATCTTCACTCTATTATTAATTCCAGTCGTGTATACATTGCTTGACGATCTGACGGCTAAAATAGTTAGGCGAAAAGGGTAATTAAAAAAGGTTTCTGCCTAGGCGGAAACCTTTTTTTAATGTGGTAAAGTTTGATGTGGTCGGTGCGAGGGGGAGTTGAGCGGCATTGCTTGGAAGTTGATCCGGTTGCACCGGAAGTTGAGCGGCGCAGGCCAAAAGTTGAGCGACATCGAAAGAAAGTTAATCCAAGAGCCAGCAAAGTTGAGTGACGCCCCCCGGAGTTGAGCGGAAAGACCGAAGAGTTGAGCGCCCCCAAGGGAAAGTTAATCCAAGAGCCAGCAAAGTTGAGCGACGCACCCTCGGAGTTGAGCTGAAAGACCTGAAAGTTGAGCGTCCTCCCAAGGGAAAGTTGAGCGTTCTCCCAAGGGAAAGTTGACGAAGAGCCAGCAAAGTTGAGCGACGCACCCCCGGAGTTGAGCGGAAAGACCGAAGAGTTGAGCGTCCCCCAAAGAAAGTTGATCCAAGAGCCAGCAAAGTAGAGCGACGCACCCCCGAAGTTGAGCGGGAAAAATGAAAAGTTGAGCGTCCTCACAAGAAAGTTGACCGAAGTGCCAGCAAAGTAGAGAACGCAAACGCATTAACGCCATCGTGCCCAGAAGCATTCTAACCAGGCTTTTTTTCATGTTTCAAAACGAATAGAGGTTTATTCGGCAGGTGCTCAGCATAAAGCACATCTTCATAACTCATAATGTTTTGGTTTGCCAATTGGCTCTTAATCCATTCCTCATCCATTCCTGCTTCAGCCAGGTTACCGTATAGAACTTCACCATCCAGAATCAGGGTAATTGGTAAGTCAGGCGGTTGTGAAACTACATTTAAATCAGAGTTTGTTGGTGTGTTATATTCCTGCTTCGGGAGTACGCTTACCATGCCGTTTGTCTCAATAATAGCGTATGCAACCTCCTGAATTGAAAAATAACCTTGTTGCCTAATCAAGCTTTGTAATTGGTTAATGTCAATTTTAGCTCTTTTTAAGGCCTCAAATTTAATTTCCCCTTGGTGGATAGCGATATTGGGTTCACCTTCCAGTAATTTTCTTGACCCCTTAAATTTTTGTGTTATGCGCTCAATTATAAATATTAGAATACCCCATACAGACGTTGCGAAGATTATCTCTAGTATATTAACCTCATGGTCGTAAACAGCATTTCCAAGCAATTCACCCAGTATCAGAGCCGATATAAAATCAAATGGTGTAATTTGTGAAAATTGCGTTTTACCTAGGGATTTGGCAATGATAAATAATAGGACAAGCCCGATAATTAATTCAACTGTTATGGATAAATAGTGGTTCATACGCACACCTCCTGTTCACAATCATTATAGGAGAATCATGGGAGTTCTAAACACAAAATTTTCACCGGAGAAAGGTCATGTCACTATTCATAACCTTCTAAGTTTTACACGCTGTCACTTTGGGAATATAATTAAATTAGGAATAATCAAGAACGGGGGAAAAAACGATGTCTTCAGCACGAATTATGAGGTTGGTAACAGGGGGATTTGAAGCTTTTCTGGCCATCCCATTTATCGGTGGAATGTTTATCATGGCCCAGGGGTATGCCCCATTGGTATTCATGTTCATTCTTCACATTATCACGTATATTTTGTCAAAAAATAACAATGGTCCAACAGTAGGAAGCATACTTGGAATCGTCACTTCACTTATTGCCTGGATTCCAATTGTAGGCTTTATCATGCACACTGTTTCCGCAATTACGCTATTAATTACTGGTGCAATGGCAGATAAGGAAGACAGTAAAAGTAAAACCGACTAGCTGCACAGGCCAAGTCGGTTTTTTATGATTTAATTCGTTTTATTACCTGTCTGCGGATTACCTGATTTGCAACTTCGGAAAACATTAGCCCAATCGCGATCCCGCCTGATAACAGCATGACTTTGGCCGACAATTGTACGGCTGTAAAATAATCATCCTGTACAAAATTTCGCATGGCATCATACGCCAATCCTCCTGGTACAAGAGGGATAATCCCGGATACGATAAACACAATGATCGGTGTCTTAAATATGCGGGCACAAATTTGGCTTAGCACAGCGACTAACATAGAAGCAAAAATAGTTGCTGGCACAACATCAAGACCCTCGCCAACAAGCCCGTAGTACAAGATCCATCCGAACATTCCCACCAGGCCACACTGAATCAGTGATTTCCTCGGTGCATTAAATAACACACCAAACCCTGCTGAAGCAACGAAGCTAGTTGCAAGCTGTGCAATAATCATGAGCCACACTCCTTCCTAGAAAAAATTAAATAAAAGCAATTACAACCGCAACTCCAGCCCCAATCGCAAATGCAGTTAACAAGGCTTCGACACCTTTAGATAGACCCGCAACTAAATGACCTGCCATTAAATCACGTACTGCATTCGTTATGTGTAACCCTGGCACTAGAGGCATTACCGCGCCGATTATAATCTTGTCCATCCCAACGCCCGACCCATTTTGAATAAAAAGAATTGCTAATAAACCAATAACGAAGGACGCAAAGAATTCTGCAATGAAGCGGATCTCTACAAAGCGTTCAAACCACAGCATCGCAGCATACCCAGCCCCACCTGCAACTAAAGAAGGAATGAAATCAGCCCATTCACCACCAAACATAATCGTAAAACAGCCAGCAATTAAAGCAGCAGAGACAATCTGAATCCAACCAACATAAGAAACTTTGGCCAAATTCAATTCCTCAAGCAGCAATAATGCCTCCGACAGCACTAACTCGTCTCCCGTAAGTTTTCTGGAAATACTATTCACTTCCGCAATTTTATGTAAGTCTGTTGACCGTTTGGATATCCGAACAAAATTTGTCTTCTCAACCCGATCCACAGAAAAAATAATTCCAGTTGGCGTCGCATAGCTTTGTGCATTTGACAATCCATATGACACAGCAATACGGTTCATCGTATCCTCCACGCGGTATGTCTCAGCGCCACTCTCAAGCATAATCTTCCCAGCCAACATACAGACGTTCGCGATAGACACATCAATATTCATGCAACACACCCACTTCCCCTGAGCATTTAACTATACCATATTATAAAGGCAACATTACACGAAGGAAAGCACAATGGGTGGGGGACCATCACAAGTTGATAAAATTAAATAACGGTTGACCAATCCAACAAAATAAAAAGTGCTCCTACACTTGTAGAAGCACCAATCGCCTATTGTTCATATAAAATGGTCTGGGCAATCCCAATAAAATATTCGGATTCATCAATAATATGATTTATAACAGTTTTGGCCATCGGATTATCCTTTACAACCTTGCTTTCCAACTTAATTTTGCGGCAAAATTGAATAAAGGCAACGCTTTCTTGTAAACAAAATGAAGACAATTCCCGCACTTGCTGCTCCAATTGCGCTGGGACCTGGCCATTGCTCCGAATTACCGATTCTATAAATCTTTTCACATGTTGCTTTGTGGTAATCAACACATCTTCCCAACGCTTCAGCCCGTCTACATAGTTCTCTTCCAAATTCGGCAACAGCTCCCGGATCACGACTGTGTGCTCAGATTCTTGTTCTTTCCAAAACTCCGCCTCGTCAAGCACTCGCAATGGCCACTGGTTTCCATAATAATATTGCACACTGCCCAACCCCTTATATGAAAAAATTCACATCTATCTATAAATGTATGAAGGAGAAGGATTTTTATGTTTATAAAAATCCAATTAGAAAAACCATACCTACAGCTCTCATATCAGAGTGATCTGATCGATGCCAAATAAAATCGAGCACCAACACAGCAGAATCGGGCACCAAATGAAGTTAACGAGCATCAGCACCGCAAAAACGTGCACCAAATTAAATTATCGAGCGCCACCCGTTTGGCGCTCGATATTCCACAAGTGGTGCTCGAAAAGGGGAGGTCAGTGCTCGGTTTTCGTCCTTCAGCGCTCGATTTCTGGATATCACTTCACATCGTATACAAAACCCATCACATAAACTAAAATAAAAATGAGTAATCACTCATACAAAAGGAGGATACACATGTCTGCCTTTATTGAAATCACCAATATCAAGCACAATTACAATAAGGAAGTTGTTTTAAAAGAAGTCAACCTCACTATTCCGCGTGGCCAGCTGTTTGGCTTACTGGGTCCATCAGGGTCTGGTAAAACGACCTTAGTGAAAATTATCATTGGACTGCTCAATCCGACAAATGGAACTGTTACGATCAACAACGATAAAATGCCCTCATTAAAGTTAATGAAAAACATCGGCTACATGGCTCAATCAGACGCTCTTTACACCGAATTGACTGCCAAGGAAAATCTTGAATTTTTTGCAAGCATTTATGGGATACCAAAAAAATCTCAAAAACAGCATATTGCAGAAGCGGCAAGGGTGGTTAACCTAACCGATCAATTACAAAAACCATTGGAGCAGTATTCTGGCGGTATGATGCGGCGCATGTCTCTCGCAGTAGCACTGCTTCATAAACCCTCATTACTCATCCTGGATGAACCAACTGTTGGCATCGATCCTGTTCTTCGTGCGTCAATTTGGGAGGACCTAAAGAAGCTGAAGGAGCAGGGGACTACTATCATTATCACGACACATGTAATGGATGAAGCGGCAAAATGTGACAGTCTTGCATTGCTTCGAGACGGTTATGTGATTGCACAGGGAAGCCCTGATGAACTAATGCAAAATAGTGAATCCAAAACGCTTGAGGAGGATGCATTTTTATATTATGGAAAAAATGTGGAGGTGTAAGAATGCGAATTAGAGCCATTATAAAAAGGATTATCCAACAATTTCTGCGCGACAAACGAAGTATCGCACTCATGATGATTGCACCATTATTTGTTTTAACCTTGTTATGGCTAGTCCTGGATATGGATAACTATGAGCCAACCATCGCAATAGCAGGTGTACCAGCGCAAATGCAAAGCACTTTAGAGAAACAGGATGCGACAATTAAGGAAATGACTGAGCAGCAGGCCGAAGTAGCTTTACGTGAAAAACATATCGATGCCTTTGTACATTGGAATCAAAGTAAAATAGAAGTAACGATGGAAGGCAGCAGCCCAAATGCAACTGCAGCTGTCCAGCAGGTTTTAAATCAGGCATCTAAACAAGTTAACCCAAATGCCCTAAACTTCGACATCAATTTTTTACACGGATCAAAAGACTTAAGTCTGTTTGATAACATTGGTCCAGTCCTAATAGGCTTCTTCATCTTTTTCTTTGTCTTTTTAATAGGAGGAGTCACATTTCTTCGAGAGCGAACACAAGGCACCTTAGAACGCCTCCTAGCAACACCGTTAAAAAGGTGGGAGATTGTCATTGGGTACCTGTGTGGATTCGGCATTTTTATCATCATCCAATCTGTCATCATCGTCACCTACTCAGTATACGTGTTAAACATTTATATGGAGGGCTCATTCCTTGCTGTTCTAATCATTACATTATTATTAGCCTTCACAGCCCTAAGCCTTGGAACATTACTCTCTGCATTTGCAAAAAACGAATTCCAAATGATTCAATTCATTCCAATTGTGATCATTCCACAGGTTTTCTTTTCAGGTCTGTTTCATATTGAGGAAGGAAGCTGGATGGACATTCTTGGTAACCTGATGCCACTGACCTATGGGGCCCATGCGCTACGTGAAATCATGATACGTGGACAGTCCCTAAGTAGCATGCCAGTAGATATTATAGTTATTCTAGGGTTTTCAGTTACATTTATTATCCTAAATATCGTTGCATTGAAAAAACATCGGAAGCTGTAGTGGGGGAGATAGGATAGTAATGACACTAAAGTAAGAAAAAATTATCGAAGCAGCAATTAATATAATAGCGGAAAAGGGATACCACAACACCTCTACAAGCGAAATCGCTAAAGAAGCGGGGGTCGCAGAAGGTACAATTTTCCGTCATTACAAAACAAAAAAAGATCTGCTGGTAGCTATTGTTGGTCCAGTCATCATGAATTTAGCTGCACCGGTGTTCGCCGATAAATTCGTAAACAAGGTGTTTGAGCAGGAACATGAACACCTAGAACAATTTCTATATAATTTTATAAAAAATCGATTCGAATTTGCTAAGTCTAATGTAGCCCTAATTAAAATTTTAATCCAAGAACTCGCATTTCATTCAGACATTCAAGCAATATTTCAAAAGCAATTTAATGAAAAGATAAAGCCAGCCATCAACAAATCACTGGATTATTATAAGGAAAAAGGAGAACTAATAAACATACCCGAACGAGACCATTATCCGTATGATAATCCCAACAATTATCGGATTTCTCGTAACAAGATTTATTGTTCAACCCAACAAAGAATGGGATGACGAAGCGGAGATTAAACAAACAGTCAGCTACATTATCGGCAGAAGTTGAGCGACTCGGCCAGAAAGTTGAGCGTCAACCAAGCAAAGTCAAGCGACACGGCCCGAAAGTTGAGCGTCACAGCCAATAAGTTGAGCGGATTCGCACGAAAGTTGAGCGACAACCAAGCGTCACCACCAACAAGCTAAAATCCAAGTTTAACCTTCACACCACCAATTTATTTAGCTATAATCAAAGGTAATCAATTTTATCAAGGAGAATCCTATGTTCAATTATGTCGATTTATCCATTGCATTTTTAATTGCACTTATTTCAGCTTATTTATTAACGTTTCCAATTAAAAAATTGGCAATCAAATTCAAAATAATGGATTTCCCAAATCACCGTAAAATTCATAAATCGATCACACCAAAGACAGGTGGGTTTGCGATTTTCCTGGGTGTTATTTTGGCTGGCCTTTATATTCAACCGCAGCACGAACATCTGGCAGAAATCTTTCTGGGAGCGTTGGTCATAATCGTTACTGGCGCAATAGATGATAAATATACAGTTAGGCCAATCGTTAAACTCTCAGGGCAATTAATAGCGACATCCTTTCTTATTTCATCTGGGCTTATCATCGACAAAATAACGATTCCGTTCTTTGGTCTTATTGATTTAGGCTTTGTAAGCGTGATTATAACAGTTCTATGGGTCATCGGAATTACGAACGCGATTAATTTAATTGATGGTCTTGATGGTCTGGCCTCGGGGGTATCAACGATTGCACTGATAAGCATGTTTATCATGGCAATCATTGACACTCAAGTTGTAGCAGCATCTCTATGTATAATCTTGATAGGAGCTAATATTGGTTTCCTGTTTCACAATTCATATCCGGCAAAAATCTATATGGGCGATACCGGTTCCAACTTTCTCGGCTATTCAATCGCGGTGGTTTCAATGCTGGGTTTATTTAAAAATATAACCCTGTTCAGTTTTATTATCCCTATCATTGTACTGGCTGTTCCAATTTTTGACACGCTATTTGCTATCGTCAGGCGCGCATACAATAAAGAAAATATAATGCTTGCCGATAATAAACATATACATTATCGATTGCTGGAAGCAGGGTTTAGCCATCGGAAAACAGTACTAATTATTTATGGTTTTAGTGCATTGTTCGGATGCCTTGCAATTCTCTTCTCCAATGCTAGAATTTCGATTACGTTGACGGTAGCATTTCTAATCCTTCTCATCATCCATATTTTCGCTGAATATGCAGGACTCCTACAGAACGGTAAGAAGCCGGTTGTAGACAATGTAAACAAATTAATTAACCGAAGAAAAAGAGGGTAGTATTAAACAACTTAGAAATTAAACCTTGGAGGTGCAAATTTATGGACAAACAATCCAACTGGAAAAAAATTATGATTATAGCCAATATTATTAGCGTAGTAGCAATTATTTCCATTATCCTACTAAATAATTATAGTTCACAAAAAATAACGGGTGACGATCCTAAAGAAGAAATAAAAGAAGAATTAAAGCCCAAACCAAACGAGAAAAACGAGAAAAAATCTGCTGGAAAAGTTAATATCGATAAATATAAATACCCCTCCAGAAAAAACAGTGCTAGTGAAAAAATGGAACTGAATGAATTAGAAGCAGATGAGGAAGAAACAGACGATTTGACTGAAAGCCAAGATAATCAGACCGTTACAGAATCATTTAGCAATAATACAAACACGTCAAATGACGACGAAACAACAACTAGTAAAACCACTGCACCTAAAGAACAATCAACAAGTACTACACCAAAAAGCAAGCAGGATATAGAGGAACCTACTGAATCAACAAACAATCAGGAAACTGACGAAACCGACAGTGAAGAAGTAGCAGAGCCAAAGCCAACAAAACCTAAAGCCGAACCTGAAACAGAGCCACATACTGAACCTAAACCGGAACCTGAAACAGAACCACAGCCCGAACCGGATACCGATGTAGTCCCAGAAGAGGATACGGTTGAAGAACCAACACCACCAACAAAACCGATAGAACCTGAAGAACCAATCTCGACTACAAAAGACGATGCAAAGGGATAACGGAAACAAAATAACAAATACAACCATTACCAAGGCCTCACAGCGATTTGCTCGTAAATCTAAGGAAATTCGGCGAATAAACCATCAAGAGCCAAATTGCAATTAAACATGAATTTTGTTACAAAAAGGAGGCACTATAAAGAGAAGATCCAATAAAGGAGACTCAACATGGAAGAAAGAACGCGACTCAAAAAGACATTAAAGCCACACTGGGTATGGGCAATTGCCCTCGGATCATCAATCGGTTGGGGTGCATTTGTGCAGCCAACAGTCTGGATGGAAGGTGGAGGACCACTCGGTGTAATCATCGGTTTCCTAATCGGTGCAGCGTTGATGATGTTAATCGCTGTAAGCTATGGATTTCTAATTAAAAGCTTTCCAGTATCAGGTGGAGAATTTGCCTACGCATTTGTCAGCCTTGGCAGAACGCATGCATTTATTTGCGGATGGTTCCTAACACTTGGGTACATATGTATTGTAGCTCTAAACGCCTCGGCTTTTGCGTTAATGTTTAAATTTATCTTTCCAACAGTAATTGAAAATTTGCATCTGTATCAAATAGCGGGTTGGGATGTTTACGGCCTGGAAGTACTGATCGCAACTATAGCATTAGCATTGTTTGGATATTTGAATATCCGTGGCACTGGCCTCTCTGGCAAAATGCAGTTTGTATTTTGTGTCATCATGTTAGTAGGAGTCGGCTTGATTACAGTATTAATTGGTGGGAACGCTGGAACATCTCTTGCAGATATTAAGCCATACTTTCCAAGTGATACGACTACATTTGCAGCAATTATATCAATTGTGGCTATCGCACCTTGGGCATATGTAGGGTTTGACAATGTCCCACAAGCAGCAGAAGAATTTAACTTCTCATCAAAAAAAGCATTTTCACTAATCATTTTAGCTATTTTGTTCTCGGCGTTATTATATAGTCTTATGATTCTTGCGACAGCAATGGCTAGCCCATGGCAGGCAATGGCAGAAGCAGGAAATATATGGGGGACAGCGGTAGCAATTCAAGAAGTACTTGGTACGTTTGGATTAATCGTGCTGGCAATTGCCTTAAGTATGGGGATTTTCACTGGGCTAAACGGATTTACTATTTCAGCCAGCCGCCTGCTATTCGCAATGTCACGTGCGAAAATATTACCAGGAATTTTTTCAAAACTACATCCAACATATAAAACACCATATGTGGGTATCATTTTCACAGTAGTCCTTGCAATGGTAGCCCCATGGTTTGGCCGACAAGCATTACTATGGGTAGTGGACATGTCATCAATTGGCGTATCAATCGCTTATTTCTATACATGTTTTACAGCATTCAGTATCTTTAAATGGTCGATGCGTGATGATTTCAATTCAAACAAGCACGTTATCGCACCAACAAAAAAAGGCATAGCAATTATTGGTATGCTAGCAAGTTTAACCTTCATCGGATTATTATTAATTCCAGGATCACCAGCATTTCTTGGAATAGAATCACGAATAGCCTTATTCGCTTGGTTAGTTCTGGGAGTTGTGTTCTACCTAGTTAAACGTAAGGAATTCAACAAAATTCCTAAGGAAGAGCTGAACTACTTAATTTTGGGTAACAAAAAAATCAACGTGGAAGAAAAGTAAATAAAAGCCTCCGCTCTATTTTAATAGAGCGGAGGCTTTTTTAAAATCCAACACTTTCACGCTGATCACAAATATTATCTATGTCCTTCTCTGTTAAAGGAGTTCCCTCATTTACCACGGGATCCGGATAGACTACCATCGTTGTTACTCCAATTACAGCTAACGTATAAACAAAAAGAGAAATTCCCATTATAGTGTATTTAACTTTGTTCATGTTAGATCCTCCATTATTTATTTTCTACTTAAAATTTATCATTTGAAAGGTATCAAGACAAGCAACTATCACTAAATAAAAAAAGTTCCCACCTCAGCTGTCACTGAAACAACACATTTTTTTATAGGATTGTAATCAAAGTAACAACTTTGTAAATGAAATAAGGTTGTATTTTTTTTGTATTTAATTATAATTAGATAGAATGCTTGAATTGAATTATGTTTATAATGATTAATAGAATGGAAGTTTACTAATATAGACTATAAATAATAAAAGTAACGAATGTGTAGGAGGATTTTAATGGAATATTTGGCTCTAATAGTTTGCTTTGTTGCAGCTATCGTAATAACACCTTTCGTAAAAAAACTAGCAATTACTATTGGTGCTGTAGATCAACCGAATGATAGAAAAGTTCACAAAAAGATAATGCCGAGATTAGGCGGATTAGCTATAATTGGAAGTTTTCTGTTTGGATTTATGTTATTTCTACCGACTACAATTGAGGCATGGCCAATATTAGTTGGAGGATTAATTATAACGGTTACAGGGATTATCGATGATTTAAAAGAACTTTCAGCAAAAACAAAGTTGGCTGGGCAACTTTTAGCAGCTGGTGTAACCGTAGCTGGTGGAGTTCAAATTGAATTTATTACACTACCATACGGACAAATAATAGAGTTTGGATATTTCGCAGTTCCATTAACGATACTTTGGATCGTCGGAGTTACAAATGCAATAAACTTAATTGACGGACTTGATGGATTAGCGGCAGGTGTTTCATCAATTGCCTTACTGACTATCTCCGGAATGGCAGTAGTAATGGGAAGTCCTTTAATTGCGTTACTAGGATTTATCTTACTGGGAAGCACATTAGGCTTCTTATTATATAATTTTTATCCGGCAAAAATATTTATGGGTGATACGGGTGCACTGTTTTTAGGTTATATGATCAGTGTGCTGTCGGTAATGGGCTCGTTCAAGAACGTTGCGCTATTCTCGTTAATAGTTCCAATCATTATCTTAGGAATACCATTGCTTGACACACTATTTGCGATAATTCGTAGAGTGATTCAAAAGAAACCATTGTCATCACCGGATAAATTGCACTTGCACCATTGTTTAATCAACCTGGGATTTTCACACCGCCAAACGGTTATGTTAATTTATGCGTTAAGTGGATATTTCAGTATGGCAGCAATTATATTTACCAGGGCTACCCTTTGGGGCTCGTCACTCGTAATCATTACATTATTGATTACAATCGAATTGATTGTAGAGGTTACTGGATTGATTGGAGACAATTACCGGCCAATTTTAAAATTGATTGACAATAATAAAGCTAAGAAATAATAAAAGATCAGACCGCCATACTAATGGTGTCTGATCTTTTTGATTTTCTACTTCAAAAGTAATGCCAATATTTTACAAAAAACTACATACTTATGGTAAAATTTAATTTATTAAGTTAAAGAGAAGAGGATTTAAATGAAGAAGACATTACTGTCAGTACTAATGGTCCTACTTTTATCGGTATCTGCATTCCTGTCTCCAAGTGGAGTCCACGCATCAACAGAGGTAGACAGCTGGGAAGAATCATTAGAGAGTTCAATTAAAAGAAAAAGCTGGACGAATGCTGCAATATATACTAAAAAACTAGCTGTATATTACGATGAACATAAGCAATATGAAAAAGCAGTTGTATATTACAATGATTCAGCTAAATATTGGGGCATGGCAGGGCATGCTGATTGGGGAATTGTAAATAAGATTCGAGCTAATCATATTGGTACCGAACTGGAATTATACGTAGAAAAACCAGTAACTTTGAACAAAGAACTAGGGAAATTTGAACCTAAGAGTGGTACATATTTAGGGTTGTTTTTAGCAGGCCAAAGAGAGCATGCTAATCCAGATCTTGTTGAAGGTATTTATGGAAAAAATCATGCAATATACTTAACATATACCACATGGGGGAAAAAATATGAAAATACAGATTCTTATTTCCCAATGGATTTTGCACGTGAAGCGAAGGAAAATGGATCAGGCATCCAAATTGGATTTGAACCAATGAATGGACTAGATGAGGTTGTAGATAGTGAATATATAAGGCAGTTTGCAAAAGAAGCTAAACAATCCGGAGTTCCAGTTTTCTTACGTTTTGCAGGAGAGATGAATGGTGACTGGATTCCTTGGGGTGGAGATCCTGAAAAGTATATTGAAAAATTCAGGTTAGTTCATGACATTATGGAAGAAGAGGCACCTAATGTTGCGATGGTCTGGTCTCCAAACTTTCTGCCACGTGACAATATAGATCAATTCTATCCTGGAGATGCGTATGTTGATTGGGTAGGCTTATCTTTATATACAATTCCATTTTCACATGGTAAAGAGGTATTAGGAGGAAATCCGATTGACTACCTTAAACCAATTTATGAAAAGTACAAGCACAAGCCAATAATGATTTCTGAGGGAGCTGTATCTCACTATAGTTATGAAACAGATAAAGACTATTCAGAGTGGGCAGCAGGTCAAATTGGTAATATGTATGGATTTTTACCAAAAATGTTTCCACAGGTAAAAGCAATAACGTATTTTAATCTTGACAAAAAAACAACAAGTTATGACAACCAAAATAATAATTACGATTTGGGTGCTAGTAAAATAGTTGATGAAAGATACCAGCGTATAATTACGAGCCCATACTTTTATGACAATTTAAACCTAAACCCTCTAGAAAGCCCGGTGGAAACTAATTATGTACCGGTTAAGGAGTTAACTGAAGCGGAAGATACGCACAACGCATTTGTATATGCCAAGCTTCCTTTAGGTAAACAACCTTATTATGTCGCAGTCTATCAAGGTGACAAGAAGCTTGGACAATCATATACACAGCCATGGGACATGAAAATAGATTTTAAAAATATTGATCCAGCCAAGCCACTAACAATCATTGCTTATGACAAAAACTTTGAAAGATTGGCTACAAGGAAAGCAGATGTGTCGTTTAAACATGTAGACAAGATTGGCAAGTTTACCGATGTGAAAGACACCCATTGGGCATTTTCTGAGATAGAACAAGCTGAGGAACACGGAATAGTTACAGGCTATCCTGATGGTAGTTTTCATCCTAGTCAACCTGTCACTGTAGCCGAGTTTGTTACAATTCTAGCTAGGGATTTTGGCTATGGAGATGAGTTAGAAGAGGCAGGTTATCCGAAAGGCACTTTGAGTTTTATGGAAATGAAAAATTATCCCTATCATGACAATGCAGGAAAACCAATAACAAGAATGGAAGCTGCAGAAATTGTGAGTGGAACGCAAGGAGTTAATTTCTCAGGATCCGATGCAATTAAATATTTATTGGTGAAAGGTCTATCTAATGGGAAGGATCCAGATAATATATCTGTAGAAGGATACATGGGCAGTGACACAGTAACAAGAGCAGAGGCAGTATTATTTAGTGCTAATATCAAGAGTCAGGTAGAAAAGGCACAAGAAAGACCAATCTTGCCTTCTGACCCTGCAGCAATCAGGAAAGCGTACAGTACAAAATTCGAATAAAACAAGTACACAAAGGGACAGTCCCCCATCACGCTATAGTAGTAACGTGATGGGGGACTGTCCCCTATTTTTATTTTTCTATTTCTTGCATCAACTTGCCAGCAATATAGTACCCTTCTGCTCCTGTTAATACTCTATTTTGAGTTATTCTTTCAACTATTGTTTCATCGATTAGTCCGATCTCTTTGGCATGGGCCCATGGATTAGTACCGTCATCTTTAATTCCATATAGTGTTAAAATCAACTCTGCGGCCCGATTTCTTGTTAATTCAGTTTCTTTATTGATAGCTGCCCGAAAAGCATCAAGATTATTCTCCAATTGAGTTGCTTTTGTGCTGGTTATTCGCTGGACACCATTACTGAGAATATTTGCAAAGGATAATTCTGATATCGGTTTTTCGACCGGTAATTTGTTATCATAGCCACCTAATATCAATCCATAATTTAATAATGTACTTGCAGCAGGATAAAACCACTCACCCTCATACGGGAAGGGAATATCAAAAGAGTAAAGTTTAACACCTTGTTTTTTTAATCTCGTTTGCATTTTTTCAATTGCCTTTTCCGAGTTTGTCATTTCCCTAAAGCTTATATCATTATTTATTGAAATAGCTGCAGCAATACCGGCTGCCTGTCCTGCTGTCATACCTGTTGGGATAACTCTGGTACTGGCAGCTGCAAGTGAACTGTAACCAGAAGCTTTACTAGCCACTAACAATCCATCAACTTTCAGTGGAACAAGCGAGCGGAAAGGGATCGTGTACTGGACAGGATTTGTATAAACGTAGCCATAATCATTAACTGAAGTAGCTTGCACATCCACTGGATAAGCTCCAAATCCAATAGCATCCCAGTGGTATTTGTTCTCCCAAATGTCACTTAGAGGAAACTGATACTCCGCTTTTATATGTCTGGTTTCTCTTACGTAAAGTTCCTCGGGGTGACTGGCAATTTCCGCGTCTTCAAATCCAGGAAAGTTTTCTTGTAAGAACTTTAGAACATGCTTGGTTTCCTTCTTACCTTTTTCGAGAGCCTTTTCCCTTGATTCTTCGTCTAGACCATCAACACCAAAAATCTGTAAGGCATTTATAACCACTGTTCCATCCTTTTGACGAACAATGTTTAGACCTCTTAATCTAGTAGTTTCCGCGTAATAGGGTTCGTAAGCGTAATGCAGTTTGCTAAATCCCCACGCTACATTTCCGTTTACTTTTCCTCCACCAAAAACCTCTTCTTTTGCGGCTTGCTTAATTTCTTCCCAATCAACATTGTCTAAATGAATCATCGGCGTAACGGCCATCTTTCGGTCAAGCCCTATATCCTCACCACCTACAAAAAAGGGAGCTCCAGCTTTTACAGCAAGGTCTGCATCCTGGGTAGAATCAATAAAGCGTTTCGCCTGAATAGATTGTTCTTTCCCAGCTGAATCAATTATTTTTATGCCCGTTAAACGGTCCCCTTGCATGATAACTGATTTAAGAGTAGCCTCTGTAATTAATGTTAAATTTTCTTCTTCTTTTACTAGTTCTAGAAAAGCATCTTGTGCGTCTGCTATATCGAAACCAACTTTGCCACCAACAAGTTGATGCCACTCTTTAAAGATTCCTGTATTTGCAAGATTTCCTTCTTTGTCATAACTTATATCCAGAAAGTTAAGCATCCCATACGTCATAACGCCGCCTAGACCATCTCTTTTTGCAATTAATAATGTATGATTGCCATTTCTAGCAGATGAGACCGCTGCAGCAACCCCTTCTGGCTCGCCACCAAATACGATCACTCCATAGCTTCCAACTAATTTTTTTGTTTGTCCATTACCCTCAACTGAAAGACTCAGGATTGGTAAACAGGCATAAATCGCGATAAATACCCAAACTATAATTTTTTTCATTTTTTCCTCCAATAACGAATTCATTATTACTTACACAATATTAACAAATTGTTCGACATCTTTCTACAGGAACTTTAATATGCACTTGACTTATGGATTGATTTAATGAAGAATATACGTTAGGTTAAAAAACTTTTATAATAGGAGAACAGTATAAATGAAAAGCAACTACATTACAGAATTTCTTAAAAGTCATCTGTTTATTATAACGTTAATTTTAGTTATAAAAACTATGCTCTTAAGGTTTCTTTTATTTGAAGAATTAAATATCACTAAAACATTATTTTTGGAATTGGGCTATATAGTAGCATTTGCTTCATTAATAGAGTTAATAGCGGTGAAAGGAAAGCCATTCTTCTATCTATTGCTAAATGCAGTGTTTTCAACTTTACTATTGGCTGTAATTCTCTATTATTCTTTCTTTGGAAGAATTGTAACCTACTTTGCTTTATTTCAATTAGGTCAGGTAGATACTATAAATGAAAGTGTTACGGCATTAATAGAACCTGTTTATGGATTGTTTTTCGTTGATATTGCTATATTTATAGTACTATTAGTAATAAGGAAATATCCAATTAAAAATAGGTCTTTAAATAAAAAGCTTTTCGTAATTCCATTGTTAGTAGTAGCTTTAGGAATATCCTTTGCGACCTTTATGATTCATAAGAATGAGGTAATCTCAAACAATGTAATTGCCGCACAGGAAAAAGGTATTCTTAATTACGAAGCCTTAGAGGTTTATTATGGTTCTGAAAGTCAAATTCTTGTTGATATTGATGTGTCTGTAGACAATGTACCTAAGTTAAAACAGGAAATTAGGGAAGTAAAAGGGATTGAACAGATTCCACAAGAGGAAAGAAATTATTTTAATACTGCAGAAAAAAGAAATCTAATTGTGATCCAGGTTGAATCGATGCAGAATTTTCCAATCGGGTTAAAGGTTGGTGGGGAAGAGGTAACGCCACACATTAACAAGATGCTGGATAATAGTTTTTATTTTCCAAACACAGTTCAACAAACTGGTCCTGGTAATACTTCTGATGCAGAGTTTATTTTTAATACTTCGCTTTATCCGCTTGCTTTCAATCCGACTTCCCAGACATATGGGAATAAAAAGTTTCCAAGCCTGCCCCGTTTACTGAAGGCAGAAGGGTATGCGACAATGACGTTCCATGCAGATGATATAGAGTTTTGGAACAGAGATGAACTTTATCCTGCACTTGGCTTTGAACATTATTACGATGGAAAGTTTTTTGGTAATAAGGATGTAATTGGTATAGGGCCATCTGATGAAGTTTTATTTGATAAAGCTTTACCAGTGTTAAAAGGATATCATCTTAAAGACCAACCGTTTTATGCACAGTTAATTGGCCTGACAAGTCATCATCCATTTAAATTGCCCGCGGATGAAGCCGAGTTAGAGCTGCCGGATAAATTTAAAGGTTCTTTAACTGGTGACTATTTACAATCTATTAATTATATGGATCGAAAGATAAATAACTTTATAGAAAAATTAAAACAGGCTGGAATTTATGAAGAAAGTGTTATTGTCATATATGGTGACCACTTTGGTCTGCAGCAAAGCGCAATGGATCAGGAAGACGTTGATTTAGTAAGTGATTTACTTGGAAATGAGTACAAATTAATAGATCGTTTAAATATACCTTTTATTATTCACGCTCCAGGTATAACTGATCAAGGTAAAACGTTAGAGAAGACTAGCGGTCAGTTAGATATGATGCCAACAGTTGCAAATCTATTAGGTATCTCACTGGAGGATCAGGTTGTCTTTGGACAAGATTTATTAAATTATGATAAAAACCTGTTAGGAGTTAGATATTACTTACCAATTGGTTCGTTCTTTAATAATGAAATACTATTCGTACCGAAAAAAGGTTTCGAAGATGGAACTGCCTATGACCTTCAAACAGAAGAAGTTATTGAGGACTATGAAAAATACAAAGAAGATTATAACCGTGTATTAAAGTTGGAAAAGCTATCTGACACTTATTTAAAAAGCTTACCTGAAAGAAAATAGAAAGCGGCCCATCACCGAGCGCTGAAAGCGTAAAGTGATAGGCCGTTTTCTATTTAGTAAACAGTTCAAGTGCCATTTTTGGTGTTTTCAGTGCCTCTTTCTGATGATTCTTCACTTTATTTTCAAGTGAACTTTGAACAAGAGTCTCGTTTGATAAAGTTTCAAGTACTGCGTCAAAAAGTGATTCACCGCTCCAGTTATTGTTTTCAACGTGTCCGATAACTGGCTGATTACAGATAGCAGCAAATGCGTCTATCTTAGGGTCATAGGAAAGAGCAACAAATGGTGTGTAGGTAACAGCCGAAAAGATTAGGGCATGAAGTCTCATTCCTATTAATAACTGAGATTCTCCTATAATTGAAATCCTTTCTTCGATTGAAGAATCAGCAGGTGCTGTAAAGCTTTTTTCTGTCATTATTCCTGCTGTTTCCATAGAGGTAACCTCGTCAATCTTGCCGTGCATTGGAATAAAAACAATTGAGTTGCCTTTTTGTACAAGCTTATCTAGGCAATGCGCAATTTTTTCCTTATAGGGATTATCAGTTGGCCAATCTCTGACGCTTACCGTAATTATCGGTTTATCAATAGCCTGGGATTTAATCCAGTTGTTTGAAAAACTATTTCTGTCAAGTGCAAGTACCGGATCGGGAACTACAACGGACTGTTTTTTGACACCTATTTTTTGGAGAAGGGTTTTTGAACCTTCATCCCTTACTGTAATTTTACCAACCTTATTTAAAGCGTTTCTCACAATCCACTTGCTTAGTCGTCGCTTTATCGGGCCCATTCCCTGTGCATAAACGAAAACAGGTTTTTTATACCATTTTGCTATTTTTATAATACCTGCATAGTATGGAATTGATTTGATTCCTGTCTCATCCTGTAACAGGCTTCCACCACCACTTATCAAACCATCCGCTTGCTTAAGTACGTTTCTGATCTCTTTTAATTTCCAGCGGTTCACTGCATCTACATGATAGGTTTGTTTCGTAGCTTCCGGATTATTTGATAAAACCGTAATCCTTACTTCTGGATTCTCATTTTTCAGCGATTTAATGATGGAAAATAAAATGGCCTCATCTCCGACATTATCGAAGCCATAATATCCAGACAGCACAATCCGCATTAGAACCACCCCTTATTGCGGCCCATTGCGAAGAGGTATAAACCAAGTCTATAAAGGTAAATGAATAATATACCGATTATAAAGCCAAACACGATGCTGTAGAAAGTACGTAATAAAGAAATACTCATTGGTATATGAAAATGAGTAAACGTATTTACAATCGATAAAAACCCAATAACACCGGGAACAAGTAAAATCTTCCCCCAAATCTTGTGTGAATACATGACGTACAATGCTAATACGAAGACTGGGAATCCGATTAGAAACTCTTTTGTTCGAGGACGTACATAAAGAAGTTCCTCAAGTCCATAACGAATACTCTTTTCAAGATCACTTACGGTCCCCGTATTACCAGAACGTATTACATAGTAGAATCCAGCCAAGCCAATTATTGTGATTACGAGCAAATGCCAATATTTCACTTGAGTGTTTAAAATTACAATATACTTACCCCAAAAAGAATATAAAAGGATAAATAAAATTGGAACGATATAAACTAATTTAACACCACGGAATAATTCAAAACCAGTTACAAATGCAGTGGTGTTTAGTATTCCAAGCACAATTATGATTCCTGTAAAACTAATGCCTAGAGCTTTTATATATTTTATAGCAATCTCACGAAACTTATTTGAGCCCTCTCTGGAATTAGCTAGCACTGCATAGATAGGAGTTATGACCGCTACCATCAATGCAAGACCTTGTAAAAACAGAAGTCTTTGCGTTAACGCGTACACCAATAAAACTAAAATAGTAAAAGCGCTAGCGAGTAATCCAACTCTAGGCTTAAAAATATTGCTTGCCGCTAAATAGATGAACGAAACACTGGTCAGCAATACAGCAATTTTTGCCCATAATGGAGAATCAATTGTCTCAAAAGGCAATGGCGTTCCAACTTTGAAGCTGTCAGGCATTTCAGCTTGTACATCCTTAATGAAGCTTAGTGTACTTGTAAAATCATCCATTGGAACATCTGCTTTAGTAGGCATATGAAAGAAAACGGACCGGATGTTACGTTCCTTGACTGCTCTAACTGCTCGATCAACGTTTTTTTCGTGCTCTCCAGTGATTTTCATGCTGTGCAGACGAATCACATCATCAAAGCTAGTAGTTCTGGCAAACAATTCCAAGCCACGTTGGCGCGTGAATTCGATTGTATAAAAGTTAAAATCAGCTTCATTTATCTGGGTAGCAAATTTTTTCACCTGTTCTAAATCGGGATAACCAATGACGTCTTGCCCTGAAAATAAAATATTAGAAAAATCATCGCCCTGCATTTGAATCACCTGTTCAACAGTGTTCGCATTTATCACTTCTTTTTCTTCGGTTTCTGCATTATCAACCCGTAGGATATAGTTTAAGCCGTGTTTCTTAACTGTATTAATTGCCTCTTTGTTATATCCTATATTTGCGTTGACTTCTTTCCCATCTTCGGTCGGAATGACAAATATTTTTTTATCACCGATTGTAACCTTTTGAGGGTTCAGGTTTTCCTCAATAAATGTTTGCAGGTACCGATCCTCTGGAATTGTAAAATAAAGATGATCCGTGTCTTCAGGGAAATCATATTTTGTTTCACTGAACATTAGTGTTTCTTCTAATTCATCCTGCGGAAAAATTTGAATAGCATCCTGATCCTCCAAACTGTCTAATGAAATTGGACTAACACTAACTGTGGTAAGACCGGCTTCCTCAAGCCTTGTTAGGGCGCTATCCAATGTAAGTGCATCGTCTTCTTCACTGTCTGTTAATTCGAGTATTTCTGAGTAAGGAGCAACCAATTCATATGTGTCATTTTCAGAAACTGATTGAAAGCGATCATATAATCCAGGTAAGGAAATTAATAATAAGAGAATTGTTATACCCCATAACCAAAGTCGTTTGTTCAAAATGTGACTTCCTTTCTACTTTAAAAATTTATTTATAACAGGTAAGTTACCAATCATTTGTTTATCAATAGCTTTAAATAAGAATAATTGAATAAGGTAAATAATAGAACCAGCTACTATGGCTGCCAAAACATATAAAAGTGCTTCAGTCCTTGTCCAATTAATAATTGAAAAGAAGAGGGTGGGTAATCCAACAATTGCCCCCATCACGAGTGATGCGAAAATCATCTTCCACGTATTCACTGTGAATAGTTTTGACGAAAGGTGTCTATTTATAAGCAGGCTATTAACACTAAACAGCAAAACGTAAACCAGTAAAGTTGATAACGCAGCACCAGTTAATCCAAATAGATGAATAAACAGTATATTTGTAAATATCTTGATAATAACTCCGGCAATAATAATGTAGGCAGCATATTTCGCTAAATTCATCCCTTGTAATACGCCTGTTCCTAAAACAGTCAGGGAGGTAAACACGGCGCTAAAGCCTATTATTGCTAAAACCATACTTCCTTCTAAGTTAGTAAACAATGCTAAATTAAGAGGCAATGTTAAAGCTAACAATCCTAACGCTGATGGCCAGGAAATTAAATGGGTTATATAGTGAGTTTTTTCAATTATAGTTCTGGTACCCTTCGTATCATTATTGGCAAGGTTCTTTGATATGAGTGGAATTAATGGAAGAACGATAGAAGTAGCAAATACCGTAGCAATTTGTACCAATGATAGTCCACGTCCATATATGCCATATAAATAATTGATTTCACTTGTTTCATTTCCCAATGATTTTAAGCCGTAAGACACAGTGAAGGAATCAACTACATTTAAAAGAGCCATTGTTATAGTACCAATCGCAATTGGAATTGAAGTTCTTAATACTAGCTTACTCCATTTCGTGAAAATTGGTAGCGAATATCTGACATTAGATGAAACCTTAAGACTGGACGAATTGTACTTCAGTCGCAAATATATGAGAGAAGCAAGTGCGCCAATGACAGACCCAGCCATTACACCACCAGCAACAATCTCATTAGAATAGTTATTAACCACAAGATAGTAAGCTACACCTAAGATTATCGCAACTCGAATAAATTGCTCCAGCACCTGGGAGATTGCGGTAGGCTGCATATCATCAAATCCCTGAAAAAATCCACGGTAAACCGCCATATATGGTGCAACTAACAAGGTGCCAGCCACAACGATTAACGCTAACCGTGTACTTTGCCCACCTAGAGCAGCAGCGATAGGGACGGAAAAGCTGTAAATTAATGTAAAACTCAGTACTCCAAAAATTATTGCCAGTATACTTGCGGTAAGGTAGATATCACGAATAGAATGTGATTCATTTTTAGCCTTCGCTTCAGCAATTAATTTAGAGATAGCAATAGGTATTCCGGCTACAGATAAAATTAGAGCTACCATATAGACAGGGAATACTAGACTGAAAATACCCAGGACTTCATCTCCTGCGATATTTTGCAGAGGAATGCGAAACACACTTCCGAGTATTTTAGAAAGCAAAGTTGCAACAGACAGGATTAATGTACCTTTAACGAAATTAGACTGGCTCATCGTGATCCCTTAATTTTCTGCTTGATGATTTCGCCAGCAAAAATCGGCAATGCCAACATACGACGCCACCTGCTGGGCTGACGAAGAAGACGATACAACCACTCGAGGTTCATCTTTTGCCATATGACAGGTGCTCTTTGAACAGTTCCAGCAAGAACGTCTAAGCTACCACCAACTCCTATAAAAACCCCTTGTGAAAAACGATTAATATTCTCATAGATCCATTTCTCTTGTCTCGGTACGCCTAGCGCTACAAAAGTGATATCCGGCTTTAGTTGTTCTATCTGTTCTGCAATAGTGTTTTCTTCCCAATTAAAGTAACCATCTTCAGAACCTACAATATCAATATTTGGAAATTGGGCATTGATAGTTGATTTAGCTTTATTTAACGTTTCTTTTTTTCCGCCCAGCAAAAATATTTTATATTTCTTTTTATTTGCTGACTCAAGTAGCGCCATCATAGTGTCATAACCAGTTACTCTACCTGGAAGCGGATCACCTAGTAGTTGTGCAGCTTTTACGACACCAATACCATCAGCTGTCACAAAGTTTGCCTGTTTTATGATTGTCATAAAATCACTTTCGTTTTTAGCTTTCATTACAACTTCTGGGTTTGCCGTAATGACAAACGTTCGTTGCATCTGTTCAATACGTTCTTCTAATAAACGTACAAAGCCTAATTGATCAATATGTATAAATGGTACACCCATAATATGGACGAATTTCATAATGAAAATGACTCCTTTAAAAGTAATTGTTACGCTATTAAATATAACATAAAATTATTCGACAAGTCCTGTAGACTACCAAATAATATGTAGTTTAATAAAAAAGAGGAAGAATCATAACTGATTCATCCCCATAAAATAGTATCAAGTTTTTTAGTTTCCTATAACATCAATGTAATCTCCAGACACCCAGCCTGTCTGGGCTTCGCCTGTCTCGCTAGTAGTTTCTAGTTTAATTTGATACCAGCCATCTTTTTTGATAAGATTTTTTTCTTCATCAAGTACACCATATATAAATTTGCCTTTAGGCAAGGAACCTATAATTGGATCACTTGTAGTAGTACCACTTCGCACATTCAATGTAGAAGGTGTATTTACAACCTGCAGTAAACCGTTAAAGTTCAAATAATCACCTGATACCCAACCTGTTTTACCATTTGTTGTTACTTTATACCAACCACCATTCTCTCCAATAATAGGAACATTAGTAGCTTGTGGTATTAGATAAAGCACATCATAACCTGTTATTGGTGCAGCACGTAAATTCAGATTATTAGTAGTTGTAGCGACTTGTCCACTTAGGTTTGTATCAACTGCATACTGATCGTCACCTGTAGGATAGGGTGAAGAACTTGGTTGGTTGTTATACTCTGGTACGTCAAAAACCATAACGTAACTGTCTAATATATTATAGATGTTTTGAATACGGTTGGTTTGATTAACTGCCCAGCTAACATGTGTTGCATATTGATGGTAACCAGTATTCAAAGGATTCCAACGCATTTCATATAAGGTGTTTTGCCCTTTGGCAATGTAGCCCTCAGCTATGAATTTTGCGCCCTCAATTATTGCGGTTTCTGGTGTGAACCACCCTTGTTTATAAGCATGCTCAGAACCATCCTTTAACGCTGTGTCATCGTACGCGCGGATACCAAACATATTATAAGTTTTTTTGGTTGTAACTGGTTCACCATCTACTGAAGATACTGGGTAACCAGAAGCGAGTTTCGAAAAACCATTTCCGGTTTCATGTAATGCATGAGCAATTAAGTAAACTTCATTAATATCGTACTTCTTCCCTGCAGCAATAAATGCTTCAGCAGTGCCTTCCAAAGTTCCTTTACCCTTTAATACTTTTTCATTAATTTCATCAGGGCTAAGGCCTGCATTCTGAGACAATAATAAAAATTGCAGGAATTCCTGTGAGCCTTGTTCGAAGTTATGTGAGTTAGCGTAATAAGCGACTAACTCCTTACTAGCAACAAATTGCCCTTGGCCATCAACTTTTGGAGTACGATTGGATTGAATTTCTATTACATTTGAAAAGCTATTTTCATATGGTGTTGTTCCTACCTTTTCCACTTTCTCGGTTTGCTCTGAGATGACCCCAAGCATTCGATTAAGCATGGCAGCTGTCTCACCACGTGATGTGTTTGCTTTTGGAGCGAAAAATAGTGTTCCACTTGCATCTATTTTACCGTTAATTATGTCTAAAAACAGTAATCTTTTAATAGAAGGTTGAAAAATTGAATTAATTTCATTTGTATCTTTAAAATTCAATGGCTCTTCTACTGCTTTAATGTTTATTTGTTCTAATGCTCTCCAGATCATCGCGGCCATTTCTTCTCTTGAAATTTTATTATTAGGTTTAAACGTTCCATCTGGATACCCACCAACTAGTTGTTGAGATGCGGCTGTCATTACAGCAGAGTAAAACCATTCCCCCGAATCTACATCTGGAAAACCGTTGTTCGCTGTAGACAGTTCGGCACTTGATACCGTGCTAACAGCTAACGATCTGATTAAAAGTGAAGCAAACTCTGCCCGAGTAACCTGACGGTCGGGTAAATACTCACCACCAGGATATCCACCTAAGATACCTTTTTCAATCAAAATCCTCATATCTGGTTCAAAATATTCCCCAGTGAGATCATCGTTTGCACTTGCAATAGTAGGCAAAAACAATGACAATGACAAAACCAAAGCCACAGAAACTTTATAAAAACGCTTCATTATCTACTTAACCCCTCCAATTCGTAATTCTATGTATCTATTATAATTTACCAAAATTATTGATAAAAATATAGTCGAATTTTGATAAAAAAAATAAATCAAACTATATAACTACATATATCGGCTTAAATCTAGTAAATATAATAGAAAAAAGTGATTATGTGTGATTTTACCTATTGGGAATTAACGGTTATTATGGTATATTTTGAAGAATCAGAGCTATATTCGACGTAATTAAACAAAGAATCCATTTAAATTTTCCTGAATTAATGACGATAAACTACTATAAGATGCCATATTACTAGCATGATTAAAACATAGAAAAGGAGATTTTGATAAATGAATAGGGATAAATACGGTTTTATACTTTCTTTTTTGTTGGTTGTTTTTGTTCTTTCAACAGCTGGCGAGGTTTCAGCGGAAACCCTGCCAGACATTCGCGATAAGTATACTCAAGAAATTAATTACTTAATAGATGAGGGAATTATAAATGGCTATCCTGATGGAACTTTTGGGCCAGATAACAATGTAACACGTGAAGAGGCGGTTACGATGATTGGACGTGCTTTATCTTTAAGTGAAATCAAAGGTGAATCATCATTTGGTGACGTTGATCCCAATTCATTTGGTGCAGGATTTATTGAATCAACCTACCAGCAAAAAATAATAACGGGTTATCCAAATAACGAATTTCGTCCTGCCAACTCTGTAACTCGTGGTGAGATGGCCGTAATAATTGCAAGAGGATTTGATTTGTCAGCCACAGGGAACTACCAGTTTACTGATGTAAAAGCTGAAGACTTTTTTGCTGAAGCTGTCAATAAGCTAACAACTGCCGGCATTGCCGGGGGAACAGGAGATGGGTATTATAAACCAGGCGATTCAATTACACGTGAACATTTTTCTCTATTATTAGCCCGTGCTCTTAATCCGGTATTCGTAATTGATGAGCAGAAAATAACTCCAATAAAACAAGTTGTAAGTGCTACTGTTTTAAATGTACGTTCAGAGCCGAGCAGTGCAACCAGCACAACTGTAATAGGCCAATTGCGCAAGAATGACGTGGTCACAGCTACAAAGAAATCAGGAGAATGGTATTACGTTGAACACGGAAGTATATCAGGTTATGTTCATGGTTACTACATAGAAAACCGTGCTGTTGCAATTGATGCAGGGCATGGTGGGACTGATCCAGGCGCATCCGCAAATGGATTAGTTGAAAAAGAACTAAATCTCGACGTTGCGAAACGCGTGAAAAATTATCTGACGAATACAGGAATTCGAGTCGAAATGACAAGAACGACAGATACCACACTTGGTTTAAATGAACGTGTTGATTACGCAGTTGGAAAAGATGTTGATACATTTGTGAGTATTCATGGAAATGCCAATAGTAGTCCATATCCAGACGGCTCGGAGACCTTTTTTTCAAACGCTTCATATAATGATTGTACAAGTAGTGTAGATGGAATATTCAATGCACGCACTGTTGATAGCTGTAATTTGTCTGACTTTATTCAAAAGCGTTTAGTTGTTGCACTCGGAACAGATGACCGTGGAATTAATGAAAAAGATTTTCGGGTTATTTACAGAACTCCATTGGTTTCATCACTAGTTGAACTTGCCTTTTTAACGAACGAGGAAGATGCAAGTAAATTAGCATCTGACAACTATAGACAACTGGCTGCTGAAGCAATTTACCAGGGAATTATGGATTACTATAAATGGCAGGAAAAGTAATTTGATTAGGTAAGTTAAACCTTTGTAAAAGCGGACATTCTATGTTCGCTTTTTTAGTAGTAAGGAAAGTATAAAAACTTTTCTTACTACATAAGTGCAACTAAGGCTTTCGTCGTTTGGCTTGGCGATAAGCCAAGTTTTCTAACTAATTACAGTAGAGGAGTTAAGGCATGAAAGGGAAAATAGTGATTTGTATTTCTTGTGTATGGGTAGTACTACTTGGACTAACCATAAATCTATCAGCTGAAGAAGTGGAAGAACAAAGGATCATAGTAGGTTTTGAAAAAGAAGTAGAATTGCAGGAGTTAACTGGAATTCCATATGAATTACACCATAAGATGAACTCGATTAATGCAGCATCGATAACTGTTCAAACAGAAGCTATTAAGTCAATTGAAGAATTACCATCAGTCAAATGGGTGGAAAGAGATTATATAGTCACTACCGATGCACAGGTGGTTGACTGGGGATACTCTGAAACAATTGTGTCAGGCACGATGGAACTTGGGCTAACAGGGGCTGGCGTTAAGATTGGTATTATAGATACTGGGATAAATAGTAATCATCCAGATCTACAGGTTGCAGGTGGACAAAGTTTTGTAGCCGAAGAATCGGGGTTTCAAGATTTAAATGGGCATGGAACCCATGTTGCAGGCATTATAGGCGCACAAAACAATTTGATAGGGATGGTTGGGGTAGCGCCAAATGCTCAGATTTATGCTATAAAATCATTAGATCAATCCGGACAGGGCAGGCAAACCGACATTATTGCAGGAATTGAATGGGCGATAAAACAACAACTCGACATAGTCAATTTAAGCATAACTACATCAAATTCCTCTATTGCATTACAGAAAGCAATAGAAGCAGCAGATCAAGCTGGCCTCCTTATAGTGGCCGCATCAGGAAATGACGAAACAGGCACCGGACAAATCGGAACAGATATCATGTATCCTGCGCGTTACCCTGAGGTGATTGGTGTCGGTTCTATTAACAAAGAGCTTACAAAATCAGTATTTTCATATGCTGGCTCTTCACTTTCATTTGCAGCTCCGGGAGAAGCGGTCTATAGTACCTATGAAAATAACTATACAAGATTAAGTGGTACTTCGATGGCAACACCTTATGTAAGCGGAGTAATAGCTTTATATAAAGAAGCATATCCATATATGAACACAGATCAGATTAAGTCAGTATTAGCTAAGCAAGCAACTGATTTGGGGGTCCCCGGTAGAGATACTCAATATGGCTATGGGTTAGTTCAATCACCAGATAACTACTATAGAGACTTACAGACAGACACATGGTATACGAGCTATGTTCACTATCTAATTAGACATAACTTAATTAATGGATTTCCAGACGGTACTTTTCGTCCAGGTAAAACCATTACTCGTGAAGAAGCTACTACCTTAATAGGAAGAGTATTAGATCTAAATGGAACAAAACGAAAATCAGGCTTCATAGATGTAAACTTGGATTCTTTTGGTTCTGGCTATATTGTCTCGGCAACAACTGAAGGAATTATTACTGGATATCCTGACAATACATTTAAACCAAATGAAAGTATAACCAGAGGAGAAGTTGCCGTAGTTATACAAAGGGCGTTTGATCTTCCAATGTCGGAAACTAAAGCCTTTTCAGATGTTAGTTCTAATTCATTTTTCTTTAAGGAAATAAACGCTTTATATGAAGCAGAAATAATTGAAGGTTATCCAAACTATGAATTTTTACCAAATAAAGAGATTAGTAGAGCAGAGTTTTCTATTATTTTAGCTAAAGTGTTAAATAAGGACTACAGGTAGGTAATAAATCCCCGCGAATGTAATAAATATCATGATTATTTTTACCTAGCAGAAAAAAAGACTTTAATGATATCAATAACCTGCCGATATAGTAAATGGAAAGGTATTCCAAGGATATTACAGGCTGTTACAAGTCTGTTAGAAAAGTTTTACAAAGTTGTTGAATTTTGCTAATTTTAGTGTTATAGTCTTGTAGTAAGTAATTAAACCAAGTGTAAAGCAGTAATCAAGCAACTTTGGAACTAATAATCTTAACGTTTTTTTGCTTGGTTTATGTATTATTCAAAGATTCTATTATACATAGTTTGGTAGTGTAGGAAATAGTTTCCTAGAATAATACAAGTTTATAA
>NZ_JBMERP010000025.1:0-49108 GCF_049310925.1 Virgibacillus sp. DJP39
CTATCATGCATCTGAGACCATGCAAAAAGCAAAGAAGGAATAGTAGACTCATAATTACACTAGTAAACTCATTTTTCAACACTAAATGGCGAAGAGCCAAGTTATATCGCCTAACGATACGAAACACATTAAGTTTAACCCGTCCTCATCTATGGGGAATTAATAAGTGATTACGCCTGATTTTAACTTTGGCTCTCAACTGTTCAATTTCCATTTCATAACTATATCGCGTACCACTTTAAGCGATACGTGTAAGATTGAACAACGATACCCAGTCCCGTGTTTTGTTCTATAATTCAGCCTAAAAGTTCAGGCATTGCGTATTTCAATCCCAGTTATATTAGCACATAAATCGATGTATCTTGTCTATTAAATATGAAGGTTTTTCGATGACTTTGCAAGTTATATCGCGTAGCAATATGAATCAAAAAGAAATGCAAATTTGTCTCTTCCCGTATCGCTTACCGCTATACACAATTCGAAAGTTTAAAGATCATATCGCTCTCTTTAAAAACTCAATCTATTTCATTCTAATACTAGCATACTTTCTAACAGTAAGTGTTTCAATCCTACTACTTTACCATTTCTCCTTGGTGAAAAGAAATCGTTCATATAGTTGTATCGTTTTTCATATCGCATTGAAAATGAAGGCTTTCGATATTTGTATTGACCCATATCGCCCGGCGATACGGATTAAAAATAGTGGCGCAAGTCCTTCTATATCGCTATTTTGTATCAGATTTAATACAAACTCACTAAGTGAATTGCCTCTTACTCTCCCTTTAAACTATTTAAAATACCCTCTGCTTCTTCAAGATTCATCCTTTTAGCCTTCCAGTTGATTCCACCTTCAATACCCTCAAGATGATTCTGGTCAATAAGTTTAATAGTCATTACACTGTCATTTTCGCCAGTAGTATAATTCACAGTAACCTCAAAACGGTCGTCAATCTTATCTGCAGCATAGGTCCCTTCAGAAACAAATCCTGCATTTTGTTCAATATAGCTATAGGTGTAATCGTCTCTTAGTATCATGTAGAAGTCATCTAAATCATTCCAATGCCAAGCTCCCTTTAAATAATTTTCTGTAAGTGCAGACTGTTCTGGACTGGATGATTCGATTGCAGACAGGCTAGAACCTTTACCACCCGGCAGCTCCTCACTATCACTAAGTTCTAATCCAGCCTCATTCACCACTGGTTTTTCTATTACCTCAATATCGTCTAATACCCCCCAATGTTTGCCAATATACCATTTGTTATCACCCTTCATTTGATAGAGTTCCAGATTATAGCCGACACTTCCTGTGCTGCCATCATCGGCAGCAGTAGCTTTTACATAACCTTCAATCCACACTATTCTTTTGTCTCCTACAGGCTTGTCATAGTCAGATATGTTATTAATATACTGGTCAGAAGTTACATTATTTTTCGTGATTTCCCAACTCTTTAACCCAACTTGCTTTGACATCTCCTTCTCGACCAATTCCCTCGCAATCTTCAGTGGCTCTGTTTCAGTGCTCACCGTTGCCTCACCTTTTGATTTTTCTGCAAGAGTATGTACTTCTTCTTGATTAGGTACTGTACTTGTTATTTTTTCTTTTAAATCAGGTACCATTAACACAACACCTGTTAAGAGTGAAATAAGCCCTACCAATAATAATGGTAATATCCCCGGAGCAATTTTTTTGTTTCCTTTAGGGGACTTTATTAAAATCAATAATAAAGATACTAGCAACGACACAAACCCAATACCCAGGCAAATGATAGTCAAATAATCCACTTTCTCAAACTCCTTACTAGTTTAATTTTACTAATTCTATTTTTTTATTACAAAATAGAAACCGTTTGGTACTTCAACCTATCTTTCTTCACTTATTATTGTGAAAAGAAAAAACGGATTGATTATAATCAACCCTATGCAAATCTATAGTAAATTAAGAGAATCGTTGCAAGAACAAAAATGAAATTCAAGAATACAAAGACAACCTGGTCAATAATTGTTTTATGTATTCTGATAGGGGGATTGTAAAATGACACCCCTTCAATTATAAAAATAATTAATACAATATGAATCATGAAGTGTCCAATAATTTCAGTATAACCAAATAGCATAGTTGTTGAAATAAAAATCAGAGTCAAAACAAATGCTAGAATCCTGTTTAAAACACCCACGACTAGTAAATATCCGACTACAAATTCGATAAATGCTGCTAAAACAATGAAAACCTCTGGTGCAAAACCAAACGTCGGAACTCCATGATTTTGAATGATATCTATGCTCATTGAGGGATAAACCCATTTTTCTACAGCAACCCAACAGAGAGAAAGCCCTGTTCCTAAATAAAGAAATGGAAAACCCCAATTTTCATACTTTGTTTTACCTATAAACAATACTAAAATAATTGCTAAATAGAACCCATAGTCAAGCATATGGAAGATTCCAACATCAGACAGGGCATTTATAAATAGAATCAGCAATAGAAATGCTCCGACTTTGGTTGTATAGTGGACTGGAATCAACAGAAAGATAATCGTTATCCAAACTAAAATAATTTCCCACGTTTCTACTAGCACGAACTCCGGTGCAAATAAAGATCGTGATAAAACCTGTATAATTAAAGTTAATGCCGTACCATACTTTAATATATACCTTGAATAAACTCGGTATTGATCTAGTTTTCCATCTATTTTCTTAGCTACCGGTATCTCCATTACATTAGGTAGTAGTTGAGGTAAGACTGCTAATATGATAGCCGCAAGAAACGCACATAACATAAATAAGGGAGAAAGAATATTCTCAATTGATTCTTTCTCAGGCTGAACTTCAGTAAACCATTTTACATGAGCCTCGGTAATAAATGGAGTTAGTAAAAAAAGTAATAATAGTAGGGCTGGTGGTATCCACTTTTTATTCAATTATGACCCTCCGTCCATACTTGCTTATTATATTATTTGCTAAAGAACATCTTCTATGCGGCATATAAAAGTTTTTTCCATTAAAGCTAATCTTGGCTATTTGATTAATTATTTCCAAAGTGGGTGCTGGCCCTAAGGTTTAAACTTCCACTCTTTTACTTCTCCGCTTTGAGTTTAACCTGAATCCCATTTCATATGGGTCAAGGTGCCTGACTTCCATTTAAATAGTATAGACCACCCACACAATCGAATATTTGTGACAAAAAGTGACTTTTTTATTATATTATATCGGAATAAGGACCTAATTTGTTTAACAATTTTAATAAGGATTTCTTGAGGGGTGTAAACGTAGGACAAGCACCTTAGTTAACAGTGCCTGTCCGGACATTTATTAATGAAATGCCAATTCATTGGATAGTGGCGACACCAAGCACAGCCGAAATAAAAGGCATGCAATGAAACAATTTATGTTAAAATAAATGTTGCTTCATACTTCAAAGGTGGAGAGGATTTTCCGCCTTCTAACTTACAAATCAGGGGCAACTTAGGAGCGTATTTAATCATGAATAAAAAAGATATAGCAGATATTCGAAAACAATTTAAAAAAGATAATGAGTTACTCAAGATCTCCAGCATTTTTAACGTCTATATTATGAAGGAATCAAGTGAAATTTATCATCACGAGAGTCAACCTTTTGAAATGCTTGACCAGGAACAACAGGATTTATTTATGAAGAACTTTAAAAAATTGCTTGCCGGGAAATTAGATGAAAAGCTCTTCGAATTAAAATTTCAGAGGGAAGCTGAAGATAGCAGTCAGTTAATTTTGCATCAGGGATTGCTCAATAATGATGTTGAAGACTGGAAAGAGAAAATGCTGCAAATGGTAGGCAAAATGATCTTAAATCGACAATACGAGAAGGATATTGTCATTACATTCATTCGCGGGGAATATTTAAAGCCAACGAAACGTGGAAATATAGAGGCTGAGGAAAGTGGACGCGATGCCGTTTACTCCCATCCCTTTATTCTTTGTAGTGTAAACAATACTCAAGAGCCGAAAAAAGAACTGCTTTTTGACTATATTGAAAAAGAGTTCAAATACAATTTTGTTGTTGACCCAATTATCAATCTCAATACACCAATCGCCGGTTTTCTATTTCCTACCTTCACCGATAATTCAGCAGATGTTAACCACATTCTGTATGCAGCAGGAAAAGTACATGAGCCTGATCATCAATTCATAGAAGAAGTTTTAAATGGCGAAGAAACGATGACTGCAAAAGATGACAAAGCCGTTTTTGAAGAAATTATTAAAGACGTAACAGAAGACCAATTAAACACATCAACTCTCTATAATGTGTACGAAGAAATAAACCGCATGTCCGAAGAAAATGAAGAGGACGAACATCCAAAGTTAAACTCCAAAGACGTTGAACGTGTGTTAAAGAGCAGCGGCCTTGAGGATATAAGCACAGAAAAGGTAGAATCAGCCTTCGAAAAAATAATTGATGATAACAATTATGAAATAAAAGCAAGTAGCATTGTTCCGAAATATACTTCAAAGTCGATTAAAATTGAAACAAAAGTAGCTAACATTTCTATTAGTCCACAAGATTTAAGATTCGTCAAACAAGTTCATCATAGCGGTAGACGTTACCTGATGATTGAAGTGGAAGAAGATACTGTCATTGAAGGATTTACGATGATTCCAGAAGCTTTTGGTGGAAACTAGAGAAATAGTATGAAAAACTTAAAATTGCTTTGCTAAAGAAGTTTGGATTCTACCGTTCCCATTCTTCTACTGTTTCCTATGCTCTTCAGGACAATATCCTTTTCCTATAAAAGATATTCATAACAGTTATCAGTCTATATTGAAATTGATATCCGAGCACATATAAAAAGGCCTGCACTATTGTCAGTGCAAGCCTCCATGTTTCATTTTAAATATGTCGCATAATAACGGGTAGTAGCTACCGCAAAATCAGCACGTGTCATGGTATCTCCAGGTTCAAAATCTGCTTCAACAGATGGTGTTAAATCATAACTTCCTTGGGAAACTGAAAATTTGGCGTTCAATATATTTAAATTAAGGGCAAGTTGAACATAACCTTTATATTGTTCAGAAATGCTATCTGAATCGTTTAAAGTTATTCTTTCATCTTTATATTGAACAGTGACATCTCCAGTATGACCTTCTGCTTCTTCCTGAAGACCAAGGCTTTGTACAAGACTGTATGCCAGTTCTTCCCTTGTAACGTGTTGATTAGGTACAAACTTGTTGTCCTCTACTTCAAGCATTACCCCATTAAACACCTGGTTAATGTCCTTTAAGGCTGCTCCTTTACCTGTCACTGCCTGGACAAAAGCTGCATCTTCATCTTTGACGTCACTTGATGGTTTTTCACCTGACTGGCGGATACCGTTTCCAAGTACTAAATATTTTGCCAAGTCTTTTCGGGTTAACGCGTTATCTGGTTTGAATTTACTATCAGTATAACTATCTAACAATTGATTATTTACACCACTCTTAATTGCATCTTCTGCTTCATGACCTGCAATATCGTCTAGGCCGGAAATTTCCCCTGCGCGTTTAAAGGTAAGTTCTCCTTTAATCTGCTCTGGTAGTGCTAATCCTTCTAATCCTTCAACCTTCATTTCCCATGTTCCCGGTATAGGAGAAAGTACTTGAACAGTTCTGTCAGTGTAAAGAGTGAAAAGAGCCGAAATTCCTGAGCGGTATTCGGTACCTTCTGGATCTACGAGGGTTAAATTTACTGGATTACCCGTTTCCCCTAACAAGCCTTTTGCATTTACCCTTGCAAGTAATTCCGTGAAACCTTCACCTACTTCAAATTTGATACTGTTACTGCTCAAAGAAAGAGGGTCGTAGTCAATCGTAACATCATCTCTTTGAACTTCCATTTCTGTACTTGCATTAAAATCATAGTTCATTTTCAACGTGTCACCGTATTGGGTACCATTTAAAATGTGATCTATAGCAGCGTAAGCATTCACGTAACCAGCACCAACTTCCCATGCATCATAGCCTGGCATATTGGTAGCAGTCATTTGAATAATTTCTTTTACTTCCAACGGTGAAAGGGTAGGATCTGCTTCTAGCATTAATGCAACAATACCAGCAATATGAGGTGCAGCCATAGAAGTTCCGCTCATAGTTGTATAGTATGGCAGATATGCTGTTTCAATCATTTCAACATCCTTTTCTAATGCCAATGAAGAAATAGGTGCTGGTACACGAGTAGAAATAATATCTACACCCGGGGCAGTAACTGTTGGACGGTCTTCCCATGTCCACTCTTCTCCGTCAACGACTACAGTTCCTGACTTACCTTGCACACCTCTTGATGAAAAATCAGCCAGCTTACCATCTTTTGAACCTGCAGCAATTGTAATAACCCACGGGGCTTTTTTATAATTTCCCGAGATAGTGGATTCACCAGGACCTGAGTTACCAGCAGAAAAGACGGTTACTATTCCTCTGTCATACAACCTCTTTGTTGCAACGTTAATCGGGTCATCAGGATTAAAATCCGTTCCTGCATCTGAAGTTGCTCCCCACGAGTTTGTTATTACACGTATATCATAATTTTGCTGATGCGTTAACGCGTAATCGAACCCTCCAATTGTATCTAAAATTGCGACCCCTGCTCCAGATCCATAACCTACAAGACTTGATCCGGGAGCCACTCCTTCATATTTTCCTGCTGATTGTACACCAGTTCCCCCAACTATGCCTGAAACATGGGTACCATGCCCTGAATTCGAATCAGTGTTCGGAACATCCTCCGTATAAGTAATAGGCATAAGTGTACTAATAGCATTTAAGTTTGTTGCACCCAAAACATTTTGGATAAGATTTTCACCAAATTTAAGGTCATTATGTGTCCCATCAACACCACTATCGTTAATTACTACACCTACACCTTCTCCCGATACTGGAAATCCACCATTAGCTTTTCTAAACTGGTCATCAGTTCGAACTTTATCTACTCCTGTAAGCGATGTAGATGTAGCGTTTTCATATTCAAGCTTTTCATTCAGGAATAATGAGCGAATTTGATCAGAATCTTCCAAGGACAGAATCTGACTTTTCGTTGCTAATACCCCTGCAATGGGAAGATTTTTCATTGTAATTCCCGTATCAATACCTAGATTTTCCAATAAATTTACATTCTCTTTTGAAGGAGCTCCTTCACCTTGGAATGTTACGATAACTTCTAAAGGGCCGATTGAAGTAGTAAGCTTCTCTTTTAAATTTTCATCGATGACTTCATTTAAACCTGTTTCTGCATTTGCTTTTGAAACCATTCCTATTGACGTCAATACCGAAAAAGCTAATAAAAGTACAAGTGCTATTTTTAGCGAATTTTTCATATTGTTACCCTCCGATATTATTTTTTTAATATTATCCCTATTATTACAATTTAAATAAAAATAATCTATTCACCAGAAGAATTAAACTAAACAGCAGAAGTTCTATTTTTATATATAACTAAAGTAGTATACCGAGTCATTCAGTATCACTTACAGCTTATTTTCAGATTTAGGCGCAAATAGAATTTGGGGGATTTACGTTATGAAAATATCTAAATTCCATAATGAACTACGGTCTATATTGCAGTTCCTAAATATTACAAGAGCGTTCTTGACTTTACAGAAAGCTCTCATTAGTTGAAGTTCACCGTATAAATCATCATTTTGACAAAAAACCGTCCAGACGGTACAATAAATATAATAGAAGTTAGTATTAAATAAGGAGAGATTTCTAAATGAAATCAAAAGCAGATATAAAGCGTCAGCTTATTTTAGATACAGCAAAACAAATTATACTTGATAATGGTTTAGGGTCCCTGACTTTGGATGCTATTGCTAAAAAAGCTAGTATTAGCAAAGGCGGATTGCTATATCACTTTCCAAATAAAGAGTCTTTAATAAAAGGATTAGCACTACACATTTTCAATGACTACGCCTTTCATTTTTATGATTCTGCTGAACAGGACACGAACGAGACAGGGAAATGGTCTCGTGCATTAATTGAAGCTACAAAAAAAGACTTAGAACAAAATGCGGAGTTAAATGTGGGGATTCTCGCGGCCTCTTTTTTAGAACCAGAAATAAATGAAAAAATATCTGAAAGTTATATAGATCTTTTGAAAAAATTAGAAGATGACAAAATAGATCCATTAACTGCAGATATTATACGATTTGCGTTAGATGGTATTTACTACTCAAAATTGTTTAATGTGGCTTCTCCCAAACAAGAAAAGATAGATCATGTCATGCAACAATTATTGGAAATGACAAGAAAAGAGGGATAGATATGAATGCCTATATGCTACTGGGACTATCTATTATAAGTGAAGTGTTCGGCAGTTCCATGCTTAAAGCTACAAACGGATTTAAAAATCTCTTGCCTACTATTGGGGTAATCGTTGGATATGGAATCGCTTTTTATGGTTTATCTTTAACATTAAAGACTTTATCGCTGGGGACAGCTTTTGCCATTTGGGCGGGATTAGGAACAGCACTTACATCATTAGTTGGAATCATCATATATAAAGAGAAAATTAATGGAAAAATAATCTTTGGTTTAATGCTGATTATAGTCGGCGTTGTATTGTTGAATATTGGTGGCGTTCACTAAATTTATAGAAAGACTGTTTTTCTAAAAGATTTTTGACACAAATTCGATAAACTGCGACGTAAGCGCTAAGTTGTTTTGCGTTACGGCCGTTGCTTTCCGCGGGCACGGCCTCAGCCTCCTCGAGAAAACCACTCTGCGGGGTCTTCAGACTCGTGCTGTTCCCGCAGGAGTCAACGGTCCTCCACTCCAATCAACTATCGAATAGTAAGTAAGGCGTACAGCACTGATGAAACATCACGCTAGCGAAGGAAAAACACGAAGACTCCTGCGGGAAAGTGAAGTGTTGAGACCCCGCAGTGAGCGGTTTTTGCGATCGAGGAGGCTCAGCGCAAGCCCGCGGAAAGCGTAGTGATTTTTACGAAGCGAAGCGAAGGTCGATATTTTCGCGTAACGGGTGATTCCTGGGCCACGACGGTCGATTTTCTTGCATAACAGTTGATTCTATTCGAGGAGACACCCGCGGGAATCAGTGCAGCAGTTACGTCGCAATTTCCATCAACTGCGACGATTAAAAAGCAATAAAACTTACGAAATGAGCCTATAGAAAGAAGGAATTATGATGAAAGATTATCATGCATTAGCAATTTCGATTACTGCAGATATTTTTGCTTCTACATTGCTCAAAATGTCAGCAGGATTCACCATACTATTACCTTCAATAGGAGTAATTATCGGTTATGGCCTTTCATTTTATTTCTTATCATTAAGTGTAAAATCCATCTCCTTAAGTTTAGCTTATGGCATTTGGGCAGGGGCATCAACAGCGTTAATTGCTTTTATAGGTGTCGTTTTATGGGATGAGGTTTTGAGTACCTTCAAGATATTAGGAATTATCATGATTATTGGTGGTATTTTACTGTTGAAGACCCCTGAAAATAATACAGAAGCGGTAAAAGAATCTTCACGCTAAGGTTCTTTTTCACCTGCTTCTTTTCATTTCACTATTTCAAGCCCTTTTTTAGCCCAATAAAGGTTGCCACCATCCCAACTTAAAAATATATAGGACCGACCGAAGATTCCAGTGAATATCATCCATATTATCCGTTTAATAGTATTAAACGTAATAAATATTAAGTTACCGCAAAAATACTCTATTATAAGACATTTTACATCAAGACGGTAACTTTACATTTCTTTATCGAACATGTACTCTGAAGTATATTTAGCAAGAGCACATTATATAGGATGTGCTTCAAAATTGGCTTAATTGTTACGACTGGATCAACAAACTCATCGACAGTTTTGAAACAAAAGAAATTCTGAATTTTATTCCAATTGATCAGCGGAAGGATCAGGAAGAATAAGAGGAACAGAGAGGCAAATTCATCGTCTCACAATTAATAAAACGCCATACCTTATGTGGATTGTTTACGACAGATATGGCACTTTTTTATTCTAAATGAAAATATTATGAACGCTTCATGTATTGAACCATTATTTATTATTTATAACAATCGATAATTTGTAGCTCACATAATTACTCATGTTTGTCAAAAATTTATCTAATATTTCATTGGATGGAAATTTGCATTCGAGAAGATAACAACTTTCTCCACTGACTTTGTAGTTATTTATGACATATTGACTTTGTTTATTTATGAAAGACAAGTAGGATTGATGATTTGTGCTTTTCGTATAGATGTGTATAATTGCATGAACAGAATACCCCATTTTCACTTGGTTAATTTTAATTGTATAACCCTCAATCACTCCACTATCCTCTAGTTTTGCCACTCTTGCTGATGTTGCTGGTCCAGTCAAGTGGACTTTCTCTCCTAGTTCCTTCATTGTAATCCGACTATTCTTGGATAGTAAGTCTAAGATAAGAGTATCTGTTCTATCTAACATTTCTCTAACTCCTTTCATAAATAAAGTCAAAAGGATAAAAGACTTTATTTACTCTATGTAACGTTTTATAGGTCTAGTTTAGAATATACATTGTACGAAGGTTTTTTCAAAGAAAAGGAGTTTTTTAATATGAAGATACATCAAATTGGAAATGCAACAATTTTAGTAGAATACGCAGAGAAAAAGTTCTTAATCGATCCATTTTTAGGGAAAAAAGGGGCTTACCCTCCAATTCCAAATTCAATAAGACAAGATCAGAACAATCCTTTGGTAAGCTTACCAACATCCGTTGAAAATATTATTCAGGATATTGATGCAGTCATTGTCACTCATTTGCATTCTGACCACTGGGATGATGCTGCTAAAGAAGCATTGCCAAAAGAAATAAAGTTATTTTCACAAAATGAAGAAGATGCGACAGAAATTAGAAATGCTGGATTCCAAAATGTAGAGGTCTTACAAGAAGATACAGTTTTTAAGGATATCCAATTAATTAAAACTAAAGGCGAGCATGGAAGAGGAGAAATATTAAAGCTTGCTGGTTTAGTTTGCGGTGTTGTCTTCAAACACAAGAATGAGAAAACATTATATGTTGCCGGCGATACGGTTTGGTATGATGAAGTTCAAGAAGTAATCGACACACATAAACCAGAAGTAATTGTCGTTAATGCTGGAGATAATCAATTCAATGAAGGCGGTTCTCTCGTAATGGGGAAAGATGATGTCTATGAAGTGTATAAAGCTGCTCCTAACGCAAAAATTATTTCTGTCCACATGGAAGCTGTAAATCATTGGACATTATCAAGAGAAGAATTAAAAAACTTTATTATTGAAAAAGGAATCACCTCCAATGTGCTAGTACCAGATGACGGTGAATCTTACACACTTTAGACAATTTTAGTAACTTATACAAAAGCTGGCTTTCCAAAAGGAAAACCAGCTTCTCTTTATAGTTAGGCATTAACATCATAGCCTTGATCTTCAATAGCTTCTTTCATAGCGTCAACATTTACTTTGGATTCATCAAAAGTAACATCCACACTGTTCGCTTCTAAATTAACTTCAGCTGCTGTTACGCCATCTATTTTTTTTAATGCACCTTCAACTGACATCTTGCAGTGCCCACATGTCATGCCTTGCACATTTAACGTTTTCTCCATGACTTTTTCACCTCCTTAAAATTGGTCTTATTATAGTTTAACGCGTTTTAAGCGTAATGAGTTAGAGACAACACTAACCGAACTTAATGCCATAGCTGCACCAGCAACCCATGGAGCAAGTAATCCGAGTGCTGCAATTGGGATCCCGGCTGTATTGTAACCGAAGGCCCAAAAGAGGTTTTGACGGATATTTTTAATCGTTGCTTGGCTTATTTTGATCGCTTTTGGTATAAGTAATAACTCACCACCAAGAATCGTGACGTCAGCTGCTTCAATTGCCACTTCCGTTCCTGTGCCAATAGCAATTCCAATATCGGCGGTTGCTAAAGCAGGAGCATCATTCACACCATCGCCAACCATTGCTACCTTTTTACCCTGCAACTGAATTTCTTTGACATTATCCGCTTTTTCTTCAGGTAAAACTTGGGCTATTACTCGGTCGATGCCAACCTGTTTCGCAATCGCCTGTGCAGTTCGCTCGTTATCCCCTGTTAACATGATAACTTCAAGACCTAATTCTTTTAACTCTCTAATTGCTTGTGGTGCTGTTTCTTTAATCGTATCTGCAACAGCAATAATTCCACGATACTTTTCATCAATCGCAATTAACATCGCTGTTTTTCCATCAACTTCATAATCAATCAATTCTTGTTCTGCACCACCAACATCGATTTGATGATCTTGCATTAGTTTTCGATTTCCAACTAGAATGCGCTTGTTAGAAATCGCAACTTCGATACCGTGTCCAGGTATAGCATTGAAATCATCTACTTCAACTAAATCAATATCTTGTTCTGTTGCATAGGCAACAATGGCTTCTGCTAGTGGGTGCTCTGAACCTTTTTCCGCACTCGCGAGTAACTGTAATGTTTCCTCATCACCGGTAAAGTTTGTGACTTCAGGTTTGCCTTTTGTGATGGTACCCGTTTTATCTAACACAATTGCATTTAATGCATGCGTACGCTCAAGATGTTCTCCACCTTTAAAAAGAATTCCGTTTTCTGCAGCCTTTCCTGTACCAACCATAATGGATGTTGGCGTTGCAAGACCTAAAGCACAAGGACATGCAATAACAAGAACAGCTATTGATGCGATTAAAGCAGGTTCAAATTGACCAGGCTGGACAAACATGATCCATACGGTAAATGTTAGAATGGCAATCACTACAACAATCGGTACGAAATAGCCAGAAATGACATCAGCTAATCGTTGGATTGGTGCTTTCGATCCTTGTGCATCCTCGACTACTTTCACAATCGATGCAAGTGCAGTATCTTTACCAACCTTTGTCGCTCTCATTTCAATCGATCCATTTTTGTTTATCGTCGACCCAATGATAGCTGCGTCTACACCCTTTTCAATTGGAATGGATTCCCCTGTAATCATCGATTCGTCTACAGATGTTCTTCCCTTTACAACCATACCGTCTACAGGTATTTTCTCCCCTGGTTTAACGACTAACCTATCACCAACAACAACTTCCTCAACTGAAATCATGATTTCCTCACCATTTTTTATAACGCGAGCTTCTTTTGCCTGTAAATTAAGCAAGGATGATAGTGCATTCGTTGTTTGGTTTTTTGCTCTTGCTTCCAAGTACTTACCAAATAAAATCAACGTGATTAATATAGCACTTGTTTCAAAGTATAAATGTGGCATATATTCTGGATTGCCAATGGTTTTAACTGCTTCGTACAAACTATAGAAATAGGCCGCACTTGTGCCTAATGCAACAAGCACATCCATGTTCGCTCCACCACTTTTAAGGTTCTTATATGCACCAACATAAAATTGCCAACCGATGATAAATTGAACGGGTGTTGCTAAAGCAAATTGGAACCACGGATTCATGAAAATATCCGGTGTCGTCATATTAAATAAGTGAACCAACATGGCTACTAACAAAGGTGCAGATAACACGGCCGAAATAATTAGCTTTGTTTTCATATGTTTAATTTGTTTTTCTTTATGTGTTTGCTTTTCTTCTGCTTCAGCTTTAGGTTTCGCATCATAACCGAGATTTTTAATTTTATCAATTATTGCTTTAGTGTTTACTAAACCAGGGTTATATTCTATCGATGCGGATTCTGTTGTTAAATTTACAGACGCAAACTTAACTCCTTCTTGCTTATTCAATACTTTTTCAATCCGGGTTGAACAGGCAGCACAAGTCATTCCAAAAAGATCTAACTCCGTCTTTTCCATTAAAACTCCGTAGCCAACATTTTCAATTTTTTTCGTAATATCTTCAATCGTTGTTTTCTCTGAATCATAATCCACGGTTGCCTTTTCCGTTGTTAAATTGACTTGGGCTTCGACACCATCCATTTTATTCAATACTTTTTCAACACGAGTGGAACAAGCAGCACAGGTCATTCCTGTTATTCCAAGTGTTGCATGATTAGTTTCGCTCATAATAGTCCCCCCCTTATTTGGAAAACTGCTTCATGACATTCATTAATTCCTCAATGGTTTCCTGACCATTACCTTGCTTGATAGCGTCACTGACACAATGGTTGAGATGTCTTTCAGTGACAGAGAAACCTACATTCTTTAACGCGGATTGTATCGCGCTAATTTGCACTAAAATATCCATACAATAGCGTTCATCTTCCACCATTTTCTGTATACCGCGAACTTGCCCTTCTATACGTTTTAAACGGTTAACGACTTTTTGCTGTTCATCTTGTGTTCTAGGTTTACTTGGGTGATCCTGTAAGAATTTATCCAACTAAATCACTTCCCTTTATTTTATATTTATACTATACCCCCATATGGTATATTTATCAAGTGAAAAACATCAATTTTGGACAGGGAAAGTCTAAAACATTTCCTGTCCAGATGCAATTAAGGCATCCGCTCAACTATAAGCGAATGCCTTAATTAGATCATAGGGGTAAAACGGTACGACTTTATTTTACTTTCATTTCTTAATCAATCTTCAGCAATTGAGCATTAATTGCGCAAATAATGGTACTTAGAGACATCACTACTGCACCTATTGCTGGAGTTATCACAATTCCTATAGTATACAAAACACCAGCAGCTAGAGGTATAGCAACAATATTATATCCAGCAGCCCATCCTAAATTCTGAACCATTTTTCTACGACTTGCTTTGGAAAGCTTAACAATGTTTAGGATATCTACCGGATTACTATTTACTAGTACGACATCAGCTGTTTCAATTGCCACATCCGTGCCTGCACCTATTGCAATACCTAAATCCGCCTCAGCTAAGGCAGGCGCATCATTAATTCCATCACCAATCATGGCAACCTTTTTGCCACCTTGTTTTAAATCCTTCACATTATTCGACTTTTCATGTGGTAAAACTTCTGCAATAACTTTTGTAAGTCCAAGTTTTTCACCTACATAGTTTGCTACCCGGCTATTGTCACCGGTCATCATAACTGTTTCTATACCTTGATCATTCAACTCTTTAATTACTGTGTAAGACGATTCCCTGATAATATCTGCTAAGGCTATCATTCCCTGCAATACATTATCCTTGATTACAAAAACAACTGTTTTCCCTTGTTGTGCTAATTTCTCATAGATTTCTTCATCAAAAGAAATCTTGTTCGACCTCATAGCTCCAGGACTAATTACTGCGACTTCAGAGCCATTTACGTTAGCAGTTAATCCTTTACCAGTTAAGTTTCTATAATCAGTTACATCATAGGATTCTAAGTTACGTTCTTTTCCTTCTTTGACGATACCTTTTGCAATTGGATGACTCGATTGCATTTCAACAGAGTAAGCAAATTTTAATAATTCATCCTCGCTTATTCCGTTATTTGGATGTACCTCCGTAACACCGAAATTCCCTTCAGTCAACGTACCAGTCTTATCAAATACGACACGATCCACTTTCCAGGCACTTTCAAATGGAGTACGATTGCGAATTAATAATCCATTTTTTGCAGCAAGCGATGTAGATCTTGAAGTAACCAATGGACCTGCTAGACCCAGTGCGTGTGGACAAGCAATAATCAGAACCGTAACCATTCTTTCTAAGGCAAATTCAAAATCACCTGTAGTCATCCAATAAGCTAACGTAATGACTCCTGCTACTACTGCAACATAAAATAGCCATTTAGCAGCAATATCCGCAAATCCCTGTGCTTTCGATTTCGTTTTTTCAGCGTCACCAACTAATTTAATGACTTGAGACAGATAGGTGTCATTACCTGTTTTTTTAACATTCATCTTTAGAACACCTTCACCGTTCACCGCACCACCAATTGCTCCCATGCCAGGTCCTTTTTCGACAGGAACAGATTCTCCAGTAAGCATGGATTCATCAACAGTTGATTCCCCTTCAAAAATTTCGCCATCTAGTGGGATCTTTTCTCCAGATTTAACTAAAATTTGGTCACCTGGTAACAATTCTTCAACAGAAACTTCTTCAATGTTTCCAGACGCATTAATCTTGTGTGCTTCCTTTGGCATGAGTTTTATTAACTCTTCCAAAGCTTTCGAAGCACCCATGATGGATCTCATTTCAATCCAATGCCCTACCAGCATAATGACTATTAACGTTGCCAATTCAAAGAAGAAGTCACTCCCTTCAATAAAGAAGGCTGTCAACGTACTATAAACATAAGCTGTTACAATAGCTAAAGAAATTAGCAGCATCATTCCAGGTGTTTTTGCTTTTACTTCATCCCATGCACCTAGTAAGAAAGGTTTACCACCATAAAAAAAGACAATCGTTGAAAGTGAAAATAATAGTAAAGTGTCACCTGTAAAGTTAACTTCATACCCAAAAAGCATTTGTATCATTTCCGACAAATAAGAAATGGGAATAGATAAGACTAAGGATACCCAAAATCGCTTTTTAAAGTCTTTAATCATATGTTCATGGTGGCCTGCATGACCACCTCCATGTCCCCCGTGATCCTGGTGATCATGTTCGTTGTGGTCCCCATGTTCTTCATGAGAACTGTGTTCGTCGTGATGGGCATGTTCATGTTGGTTATGATTATGTATCTCATGGCTTTCATGCCCACTATCATGGTGTTGGAAATGACTTTGCTCGTCATGACTCTTCTGCTCATGAAGGTTTTTATTCTTTCCATTACCTGGCTTTTCCATTGTTTTCACTCCTTAAATCATCCTAGTTTCTGAAGATTTTATGTACCTTATACTATCTCCTTATATTAATTATATAATTAATATACCCCCCTTTGGTATAAATAAACTTAATGATTTATTATTTGTGAGAACGAGAAGTAGTTAGTTTACTTCTGGATTAAGAATGGTTAAACATTGCCTTCTATATGCCTCAAACATTGTCATAGAATTATGTATACCTTATACTTTTATTAATCCAAAAAAGATAACTCATGATATGAAAGGATTATTAAGATGGGTACGGAACAACAGTTTACAACGGACATGTCCCTCAAAGAGATAGCAGTGACTTTTCTACAGCTTGTAGCTTCCGGAAAAGTTCGCGAAGCATACCAGCGTTACATAAGTCCTGATTTTTGTCACCACAACCCCTATTTCAGTAGCGATGCCGAATCGCTCATGGTCGGGATGGAGGAGAATGCAGCTGAAACCCCCGAAAAGGTATTTGAGGTAAAGCTTGCGATTCAAGAGAATGACAGTGTTATGGTTCACTCCCTTGTGAAGCAGAATCCCGATGACCTTGGAGGCGCTGTTGTACATATCTTTCGTTTCCAAGATAATAAAATCGTTGAATTGTGGGATGTAGGACAACCAATACCAAAGGATTCCCCTAATGAGAAAGGGATGTTTTAACGTTGCTAAAGTAACTTCCGCGAAAAAAAGCACACTTTATAAACAAGTACCTGTCACCCAAAACTATTCAGTAGGTTTTGGTGACAGCACTATACTCTTAAAATGGTGATAGCCATACTTCCCTCAATATATTTATAAGCCCTTTAAAAATTTAAATTCAATCCTCTTGTTTCTATATTAAATGTCATTTAAATGTCATGGTCTCGTATGTTTTTTATGTCAAAATGATTTATACTATTGGAGTAGTGGAATCAACTAAACATATATTAGAAAACTTGGATTATCGCCAAGCCTTAATGGCGAAAGCCTTAGTTGCACTTATGCAGTAAGAAAGGATTTATACTTTCTTATCTGCCAAGAAACACCACTTGCTCAGTAATGAACATTAACTTAACTTCTAGGGAGGTTTTACACTATGGAGATGGATACGGTCTTAATTAGTAGACTGATTACCGCAATGACACTCGGATTTCATATTATATTTGCTACTATTGGCGTTGGAGTTCCTTTGATGATTTCAATAGCAGAGTTTATTGGAGTTAAAAAAAATGATTCACATTATCTACTGTTAGCCAGGCGCTGGGCACGTGGATTTGTTATTACCGTTGCAGTAGGTGTTGTAACTGGAACTGCTATTGGATTGCAATTATCTTTAGTGTGGCCTAACTTTATGCAGGTTGCCGGAAATGTCATCAGTTTACCATTATTTATGGAAGTTTTTGCATTTTTCTTTGAAGCTATCTTCTTAGGGATTTATTTATATACATGGGATCGTTTTAAAAAACCATTCGTGCATTGGTTCTTATCCATACCGATTGTAATTGGAGGTGGGTTCTCAGCCGTATTTATTACAACCGTCAACGCATTTATGAATACTCCAGATGGATTTACAATGAAAAACGGCACTTTCTCAGCCGTTAACCCTATTGCAGCTATGTTAAACCCAGCTACGCCATCGAAGGTGTTTCATGTTCTAAGTTCGGCATACCTGACTTGCGCAATCTTTCTCGCTGCTGTAGCTGCTTTTATGATTCTAAAAAGAAAGGTATCTCCTCTTGGGAGTGCCTATCATAAAAAAGCATTAAAACTTACGTTGACTGTAACATTTATATTTGCAGCCATAAATTTGGTGGCGGGTGATACTTCTGCCAAATTTCTTGCTGAGCACCAACCAGAAAAGTTAGCTGCTGCTGAATGGCATTTTGAAACAGAAAAAAGTGCAGACCTAATTTTATTTGGATGGTTAAATGAAAATAATGAGCCAGTTGGTGAGATTCGCATACCTGGAGCACTGAGCTTTTTGGCACATGGGGATTTTAATAGTATGGTAACGGGGTTAGAAGAGACCCCGAAAGACGAGCGACCACCACTTTGGATCCATTACATGTTTGATTTAATGGTAGTAATAGGCATGCTTCTAATAGCAGTTCCCTTACTTTACTTTATCGTTAGTAAAATTAAAAAATGGAATACGCATAACAAATGGATGTTATCGCTGATTGCTATAAGTGGACCCTTAGCATTTCTTGCGATTGAGTTTGGTTGGATTTATGCTGAAGAAGGACGACAGCCGTGGATCATCCGGGGTTATATGACAGTAGAAGAAGCAGCAACATCTTCCCCCTACATCGGTTTAATGTTCTTCTTATTTTTAGGGTTGTATATCGTATTAGGTACATTATGTGTTATAACCTTACGCAAGATGTTCCGTGACAATCCAGCTGAGGAAGAATTAGAAAAACATTACCCAACCATTGAAAAGGTTGATGAATAAATATAACTCTTTTGTGATTACTACCTGAGATCTTAAGTTGGGAGGTTGATACGTTTATGAATAGCCTAAAAGAATTGGCATACTCGCAGAAAAAAACCATGTTGTTTCTGTTAATTTCAGCTGTGGTTACAGGTATAGCAATTGTTGGACAAGCCTACCTAATCGTTAGAATAGTTGATGGAGTTTTTTTGAAGGATCAGTCTTTCCAGGCAATCCTCCCATTATTGGCAGGATTGCTACTCATTCTCTTGGTTAGAACACTATTCACCTATTTGAGCGGGCGTACTGGTGTCAAGATGGCCGCTAAAGCTAAGAGGGATTTCCGAAAATCCCTCCTAAATAAATATTCGAAGAATCCGTTACAAGCTGCGTTGCGAGGACAATCAGGGAAAAAGGTAAGTGTCATGATGGATGCTGTTGATGGAATTGACAGCTATTTTAGCCAGTACATTCCTCAAGTAATGAAAACTTCCTTCATCCCATTTTTAATTCTTGTAGTAGTTTTCACGCAACACCTTAACACTGGGTTGATTATGCTCATTACGGCCCCTTTCCTTCCTGTTTTTATGATTATTATTGGATTGCAAACAAAAAAGAAATCAGAAGAACAGTTGGAAAAGCTTTCGGCCTTTTCTGGACGTTTCCTCGATACGTTACAGGGACTTACTACGCTAAAATTATTTGGACGAGCGAAACAACAAAAAGAAATGATTAGCAAAACCAGTCTAAGTTTTCGTGATGCCACAATGGAAATATTAAAAGTAGCCTTTATCTCTTCTTTTATGCTAGAGCTGATTTCGATGCTCAGCATTGGAATCATCGCACTTGAAGTGGCAATTCAGCTAATCATCTATGAAAGCATCTCCTTCTTTACCGCTTTCTTTGTGTTAGTACTAGCTCCTGAGTTCTATTCGTCATTAAAGGAGCTGGGAAGCACATTTCACAATGCCCGAGGTAGTATGGGGGCTGCGCAAAAGGTTGCAGATGAATTGGCAGAAACAGAGCAGGAAATTAAGTGGGGAAATACAAATTTAGCTAAAGAAGAAACACCGCCAAAGATCAATTTGCAAAACGTAACCTATAGTTATGGGGAAGATCAGTTTTCGTTAAAAAGTATCGATGCCGAAATTCCTTCAAATGGACAAATTGCAATTGTTGGCCGTAGCGGCTCAGGAAAAACAACACTTTTACATGTGATCGCAGGTCTGATTGCTCCTTCTGAAGGAAATATAGCCATCAATGGCAGAACTTTATCCGATTACAAAGAACAAGATTGGTTTGACCAATTGAGCTATATTTCGCAACATCCGTATATTTTCTCAGGTACCATTGCAGAAAATATTGCAATTGGCGGAAAATTGGATGCCTCGCGTTTCGAATTAGAACAAGCTGCGAAACAGGCGGGAATTTCAGAAATGATACAATCACTCGAAAAGGGCTATGATACCCCCGTCGGTGAAGCAGGAAGAGGACTTTCTGGTGGAGAAAAACAACGCGTCGCAATAGCTAGAGCTTTTCTGAAAAGGCCTTCCGTTACTCTTTTTGATGAGCCAACAACAGGACTTGACCTGCAAACAGAACGAATTCTGCAAGCTTCGATCAAACAATTGTCGCAAAGTTCAACAGTGATTACTGTGGCACATCGCCTCCATACGATTAAAAATGCCGATAAAATACTGTTCTTAGAAAATGGAAGCTTAGTTGCAGTAGGAACACATGATGAACTGATCGATACGGTGGCAGAATATCGTGATATGGTTTCTGTACAGCAAGGAGGGACTGCGGAATGAAAGATTTAGCGATTGTTATTAAACTGCTGATGGTTGAAAAAAAAGATATTCTTTACTCGATTATCTTTGCCTCCATTGCTGGAATGGCAGCTGTGGGTCTCTTTGCCGCCAGCGGATATTTGATTTCAAAGGCAGCCCTTGCACCTCCTTTATATGCATTGATTGTTTTAACATCAACTGTGAAATTGCTCGGAATCACGAAAGCAATCAGCCGTTATGCGGAAAGGTATTTTTCACATCGAGCGACATTTACAATCTTACGTAACTTGCGTGTTTCCTTTTTTGAAAAACTTGAACCATTAGCACCAGGAATTTTTCAAAGGTATCGCAGTGGGGACTTACTTTCACGAATTGTTGGAGATGTTGAAAGTCTACAGAATTTCTATTTAAGAGTTTTTTACCCTCCTATTGTTATCGTCACTGTATTTTTAAGTACGATTCTATTTACCGCTTTCTACTCCGTTTATGTGGCACTTGCATTACTTGGTGGCCTTATTTTGACAGTTTTTGTTGTTCCGGCTTTGTTTGCGTTAAGACAAGCAAAAATTGACCATCATGTTCGAGAAGGAAGAGGCGAATTATCAACAGAAGTCACCGAATTCCTTCATGGCTTTCGTGATTTAAAAATATATCAAAGACTTGATGAAAAAGAACAGCGGTTAATCCAATCATCTAATGCGTACATTAAAGAGCAGGAAATTGAAAATGTGAATACGATATTTAGTCAATCCGTGAATACATTTGTATCGCTTCTTGTGTCCTGGTTTGTCTTGGTAATGGGCGCTTACTTAGTTGTGAACGGCCAATTGGATGGGATCTTCTTGGCGATGCTCCTGATGATTTCACTAACTGTTTTTGAGGATGTTTCCCCAATGGCCGTCTTCCCTATCCACATACAAGACAGTAAACAGGCAGCAACGCGGCTGTTCTCCGTCGTTCGTGATGATGGAGAAGCGGTGAAAGAGCTTGAGCAAATAGAACAGCTTCCGCGCAATACGACACCATCTATTGAAATGAACGGTGTCACGTTTGGGTTTACAGACGAATGGCGAATGGCTTTAAGAAATGTTGACATGAAGCTGCCAGCTGGTTCAAAGACAGCTATTGTTGGTCCCAGCGGATCTGGAAAATCAACCTTGCTGCAGCTTTTACTAAAGATTAATCCTGCCAATCAAGGTGAAATAAGTCTCGATGGCATTTCTATCGATCGATTAAATCCAGAAAATATTTGGAAAAAGGCTAATGTAGTCCTACAGGAAAGCCACTTTTTCTTTGGTACTGTACGGGATAACCTACTACTTGCTAATGATGAATTGACCGATGAACAAATGGAAGCCATGTTAGTAAAAGTAAAACTTGAACACTTTTCGTTAACTAATTCTGTCCTTGAGAAAGGTGAAAACCTTTCAGGAGGAGAAAAACAAAGGCTAGCTATTGCTCGCGCGATGTTGAAGAATGGACGGCTCTGGCTATTGGATGAGCCAACTTCCTCTATCGATGCGCTTACGGAACATTCCATATACGAACATCTTTTTGAACTAGCGAAAGACGACACGCTCGTACTTGTAAGTCATCGATTAACAGGGCTGGAAAGAATGGATCAAATTATTGTCATGGAACAAGGGACAATTATTGAATCCGGTACTTTTAATGAGTTGATGCAGGCAAAAGGCTACTTTTACGAAATGAAACAAATTGAAAAAAGTTTACTTTAAGTAGAACCCCCCCTGGCTCAACTTTAGAGTGTGCCAGGGGGTTTTTCAAAGGACTCTTTACGTAAATTTTGTTGCTTTTATAAAGCGCTATCCAAGGTAATATAAAACGAGTTACCCACTCCCCCCGAACTCTTTCTCAGAAAGAATATTCATATTAAATCCACCTTTGTAATTTTTTTGTGACATTTCCTTTGCTTTATTCGCTTCGATACCTTAATCAAGCTTTTACCTATACTTGTACATATGAACACTCATCGAGCATTTTTTAATCCATCCAATTTAGTTACTTTAGGATGCACAAGGACAGTCTCTATGCTTCTGAGAAAAACAAATGAAGCAGTAGAATCGTCCGTCCCCCATGCTTCCAAACAGGTTGGGATTCTCGGGCTTATTTTAACACCGACCAAAAAACGCCTAAATACACTGTGAAAACTAAAGTAAAAAATGCCAAAGCCCAAATTAAGTTTTGTTTTATATTTTTTCTGCTAAATGCAGAAATAATAAAAACTAATAAGTTTGCACATGCCCCAACAAAAGCAAGGGATAGTATAGCTTTTATTAATTCAATTTTTGGAGTATGGTCAGGTGCAGATCCAAATCCCATGATTCCGGTAAAGAACAACATGGGATGTACAAACAATAAAATTAAATTAACCAATAGATACTTTTTAAAAACACTCATTGAGATAGATATATACGTTTATCTGGAATAGTATAATCTGGATCATTTTTATAAAAAACTAAAGATCCTTCCCCTAAAAACTCATTATTTTCTATATAGATAAAAGTAATTCTGTTCTCGTTTACTATTTCATCATAAAACAGATTCACCATATCTGGATTTTTTGTCATATCCCATATATTGCTGCATTTATAATAATCTTTAGGTAATAACTTCTTTATTGTATAACGGATAATAATACCCCCCGGATTATATATTATAATTGTCTTTTTATAATTGATAAGTACCTGTCCCCTTACGTAACCTCTTCTCTTAATAGTTAGAATTAACCCAGTTCCATTTTTTTACAAGAGGATAATAGATTATGCAATTAATTTGAATCCTTTTCTGCCTTATCTATAGAAAGACTGGTCCCAATCAAGATAATTGAAACCACATCAAAAATAACCCATATTTCTTTGGATGCGTATATTGGAATAATAGGGTTAAACAAAATAGCCAATCCAAGATATAAATATTCAAATCCAGATTTGTTGACTTTTTGAAAAGAATTTATTGTTAGTATAACGGAAATAATAAATACAAAAATTCTTAAAAACTCGTAATATGAATAAGGTTGATTTAAAATACCAAAAAAAATAACAATTATTAACAGAATACGTGCTATCATATTAATATTCAATTTTCATTACTCCCTTAACCAATATGTCCATTCATATATGAATTAACAAGTAAGTATAGTAGGTTTAATATCAAACCAGCTATACCCATCCATAACCCACTATGCACTTCTTTATTAAACTTTGTTAAACCAATTATAGAAAAAATTAATCCTACAAGTGGAATAATACCAATAAAACCGCCTAAAAATATGGAAACAATACCAATCCAAAAACTTGTCTTACACCATACATTTTTGGCCATCATAGAATTATGTTGTTTTAATGAATTTGCTTGTGACCTATTATTCATAGCTAATGTACCTCCCTTATGATCTAGTATGACAATGTCTACCTAACTCTAACATACACATAAGAAAGTCTAGTACTTTTGACAAGTTCCTGTCACCCAAACTAAAGACACGCGGTTCTAGAGAATAGTTCCGGGTGACAGGCACTATGCTTTATCAAGAATAAAAGAGGTAACATACCCACATGATTCAATTAATACTTCAGCGAGTAATGAACCTAATACTTGTCCTACTGCCAAAAGTAAAAATGGTAGGGTGTCCTTTAATTTGGTTCCCTTTTTATTCCAAAATACCAACATATGAATCTTCTTTTCTTGCGGTATGATAGTGTGTTTCGCACCCTCTTTAAAATCACTTGCAGCATGTTTTCCGTTACCTTTTAGATAACCCTTAAATGTTAATCACCTACTTTCATGATAGAATTGTTTTAAAAGAGAATGGAGTGTTTTAGAATATGTCTAAACTATTTAATGGAAATACTAGTAAAAATCCTGTGTTTATATGTCCACACTGTTTAGAGTATTATTCTCATACTTGGTATTTCGTACATGGTCCATTCGGTACTGATCCAGGAACAACTATAACTGAAAAAGATCCTGATCCATTTGGTTTTGATAATTTATCTGGAATAATTCAATCAAATTGCAATAAATGTGATAAAATCACCTATTGGTTAAAATCTATGCAAGGTGATGAATTACAAGTTTATCCTATGAATTTTGAGAACATTTCACCACCGCATAAAGATATGCCTGAACATATTAAGAAGACATATAAAGAAGCAGGTTCTGTTATGCATTTATCATTACGTTCATCTGCAGCATTAGCAAGATTAACACTAGAAAATTTACTAGCACATCTTGGATATGCCAAAGGTAAACTTTACGATAGAATTAAAGATTTAGAAGACAGTCATGATATCAGCTCTGTTCTAAAGCAAAAACTACATTTAGTACGTAAAGTAGGAAATACAGGAGCACACACTGGCTCTATTAGTTTTGAAGAGCATCCAGAAATACCAAAACATTTGTTAACTATAATTAACGACATAGTTGATGAACTAATAACCAAACCAAAAACTTTAGAAGAACTTAAAAAATTTATAGATGGATAAACTCACTCTCCAATAATTGACTAGGCACTATGCTTTAAAGATCAGATGACTCTTAGTATTTGCAGAGCTCGAAGTGGGTAAATCGAGTAAGACTACTAGTGTCCGAAAGCTTCAAGATATAGCAATGGTGAAAACAATTCCACACAGTTTTAGGAAAATTCCCTATAGCTGAGAAAAGTTTCTTTCGTTCCTTCATGGTATATCTTTGCCAGATGTTGGAAGAGAAGTACAAATGAATTTGGAAGCTATTGAGAAAACACAAGAAAATTCAATAGAAGCGCGCTATTTTCCAACTAAAAAAAGAAGGCACTCTTACAATTTAAAAGAGGCCTTCTTATTAAAGTATTATTTAACTTAACCTTTTACTGTGCCTGCGTCGGCTGGATGTACTCCATGACGATAGAAGTCAGCATCAATAGGATCCATTGGTTTACGTCCAAGGATTAGGTCCGATGCCTTTTCCGCCAACATAAACACAGGAGCATGGATATTGCCGTTAGTGATATAAGGCATGGCAGAGCACCGGCATGCATTTATTAGCCCTTTAAAAATTCAAATTCATATCCCTTTTCTTCCTCTTTATAGTGAGATTTCAATATAGTTACTGCAAACAACGCCTCTATTAAATTCCCTACTTGTTTATTACTATCTTCAGATAAACTAATATTGCCTAACCATAGGATTTTTGTTGGTTTCTTATCATCAGATTCTCTTATAAAATATCCATACTTGTCTAAGATGCTATATACTTCATTCCAATATTTCTTCGGTAATCCTTTTGCGTTAAACTTTAATTCATAATAAGGTAAAAGACTTTTATTATTTGTGCTCAAGTATTTATGAAATCCGTATTGAGTTGTTATTTGTTTTTTACCTTTCCCTACTCTCGCAACCATAAATCTAGATTTTTCATCAGCAAAAGTTGTTTTGTTTCCACGATATCCTATAGTTCCTAAGTAAACTTCACAAGGAATTGAATATTGTTCGTTACTAGCTTTTAAGGAATAACTGATAACGTCCCCTTGCCATGCACCTTTTGCTTTAACACTCCATTCAGAGGTTTTGTCATCGCTTCGCTTAAGGTGAATATTATTATTAAAAAAATGCCGGTCAAATGAATGATCCTTGATTATTCGAATAAATTCATCAGCTACTATCTGATTGTCTTTATTATCGTTACTTAATTCCGGACTAGCATCTTTTGGCGCAAAAAATTGGTAAGAGGTATAAGGCACCCCAAACGGGGAAGTTTCATTCAAGTAATCCTGAAAACTCATTTTAGAAATTGTAGCTGCTTCTTGATGTAATTTTCCTTTAACAAAGATAGAACGATATAATTTTGGATCTTGTTCTTTAAGATAATTGAAAACCATTTCAGTATTAATCTCTTTCCACTCTATGTTGTTAGTTAAGCAAATTTTTTGTATGTCAGAAGGAACTTTCTGTCCTATGAGCATTGCCCTTATCCTTTTATTGACCTTACTTTTTAATCTATCAATATAATCTTGGATTTGGTATACATTGTCAGTTACAATAACATCTCTCTTTAACTCTGTTAACAAAATATTGTCTTCTTTATCAGCAAAGATTAAGTCCGTTCTTTTATTTTCTAATTGGCCCTGCCTTTCAATTAACTGCAAACCATCTTCTATTAACTCTGGATGAACTACCAATATATCTTCGAACTCTTGCTCAGAAAGAATATTCATATTAAATCCACCTTTGTAATTTTTTTGTGACAGTTCCTACGCTTCACTTTTAGGGACTCATGTGAGTTTACCGATACTGATAGCGATTGGACATTTCCTTTGCTTTATTCGCTTCGATACCTTAATCAAGCTTTTTCCTATACTTGTACAATGTGAACACTTATCGAGCATTTCTTAACCCATCCAATTTAGACCCTTTAGTATGCATATTGACAGTCTCTTTGTTTCTGAGAAAAACAAATTGAGCAGTAGAACGGTCCCCCCATGCTACATTTCTAGTATTAACATTTTCAGTGCAATAATCTATTAATTTTCTACATAAAGAAACCGCTTGTTGGATTATATTTTAATATCCACGTTACAATCTCTTATTGCATCGCGATTTATTTCAACGTCAATAAGGTCAGAATTCACAATGATAGGAAAGGCGTATTCTTTACTTCCGTTTAATGGGAAGTCGCAAAATAACTTTGGCATTTTCTTTGTTTCAATTGTTCTAATAGTACCACTCTTTGTGGCTATTTTTTTAGCTTTGAGATTAAGTTTGATCATTTTCTATCTCCCATGTTCACAATCGCGCCTGATTGTGTAACATGGTTATCCAATAATTATAAATCAGATCAATCAACTTTTTTATCTTCTAATAATTTATGATTGAATTTCTCATCTTTATAACCTATTTTATAATCTAAATATATATCACCTTTTGTTTTTCTACTTGTCCAATATACACCCTGCAATACCTCAGTTTCATCCAATAAAAATCTACTAGTTCCGTACTGTATTGGATTAGTATCACTGAACTTACTTTTGGGGTTTGTAATATATGTATAATATAATACATAATTCCCATTTTCCTTCACTATCTTACTAGTAATAGTTGTACTTATTATTTCTTCAGTTACTAACTTAATATCTAAATTAAATAAACTTTGCCTTACATATATCTTCAAGTTCTTATGTTCAACACTTCCATTATAGCTATACTCTATAGTACCGTTATAATGTTTAAATAATTTAGGTGTCTTTTCAATGGGATTAAATCTCCAAACCCATTTTTCGTATAACACTGAAATAATTGTAGTTAGAAAAACGGCTAAACCCGCATAACTAGAATAGTCCCTAAGCGAATTAGGCTTGAGAATAAATATACAAAAAGTAAATAATGCAATACAAGCATAAAAAGCAATCTTCAAATGCCTTTTTACTTCCTCAGTCATATAAACTCCCCCTAGATATCATATTCATAAAAGTTGTACAAATCTTTTATAAATCTAGTATAATTTTCAAAATCAGCACTTGAAGAGCATAAAGGTTTTAATCCATTCGCTTCCTTATAAGAAGGTAAACTACTATTATTTCCCCAAAGATATTCTATTACATCTCCTAAAACGAACTTATAAGTTGTATATTTTGTAAATACCTCATTAGGTAAATTCCATAGAAGAGATTCTAGACCAAATGAACTAACGTTATTTGCAGCTTCATAATTTTCTTCTTGCATAATATATCTCATCTTTTTAATAATCCTAACCATTTTTTTATAATATGTATTAGTATGATTATTTTTATCTCTTCCATTTTTTATGTGTTGTTCTGGATAATTAATAATTGTTTCACCTTCATCAGAACTTATTACGATACCACCAACATAATTTGTTGACTGGTTTGTGTAGTCATTTCTATAGTCTCTACGTCTCATACAAGGAACACTATCTGCGTCTACCCGATATGTATTACCGTGTATTTTTATTGATTTATTTTTACGCTCTACATCTCTACCAAATTTACTTCTTAAAGCTTCTTCAACTTCGTCTTTAAATGTTTTTTCACTTACATCAGAATTAGAAAATCCATAAGTATCGTCAGTAATACCAGCCCTATATACTACTTTAAAAGTGGACTCTAAAACTACTGCAATATCCACATCACTTTCTGTTCTAACATTTGTGTTGTTAGCATATGAACCCTTAACAAACATTTTCAACTTCCTATTTTTTGCATTATTCCTCATTTCTATAGAATATGAAAAAGTGTCTGAAAACATCTTTTCAATTGTTTGTTCATCATCACTGAATCCAATTCCTTTTAGTGCATCCCTTACCATTCCAATACCATTTTTACATTTTTGCTCCTCTGTCTCACTTAGAGGTGCTGCAAATAACTTCAATGTCTCTTCTGAGAACTTCATTGATACTCTGACTCCTTTCTTTATTAATCTTTTTTATTTAATTTAAATATATCCTATTCAGCATATTTCCATAAAAATTTTAATATTTCCTAAAAAACCAATAAGGTTATTAAAAGTACCTCCATTACTCTTCAACTGTTTAATTATAGCATTTATTATATTAAATTTACAAAATAATTAAAAAAATAGTAATATTCATTGTAGTACTTAAAAGAAGGTAAAAATTTCCTACACTTTTTTATCATTAAGTGGTAAAAACTATGTCATAGATGGTACATTTCATTGACTGTAATCATTTGGGAACAATTGAGGAAGCAAAAGGAAATTTAATAGAATCAGGCGCTATTTTCTAACTAAAAAAAAAAGAAGGCACTCTTTTATTTAAGAGTGCCTTCTCATGAAAGTATTATTTAACTTAACCTTTTACTGTACCTGCGTCGGCTGGGTGTACTCCATGACGATAGAAGTCTGCATCAATAGGCTCCAGTGGTTTGCGTCCAAGGATTAGGTCCGATGCCTTTTCTGCCAACATCAACACCGGTGCATGGATATTACCGTTAGTGACATAAGGCATGGCAGACGCATCGACAACTCGTACATTGTCGAGCCCATGGACCTTCATGGTTAACGGATCTACGACAGACATTGGATCTGAAGCAGGGCCCATCTTTGCCGTGCAACTCGGATGAAGTGCAGTCTCGGCATCTTTCTTCACCCATTCCAAAATCTCTTCATCTGTACTAACAGAAGGACCGGGTGAGATTTCTCCCGAATTGTAAGGTGCCATAGCTGGCTGAGACATGATTTCACGCGAAACTTTTATCGCTTCAATCCACTCACGTTTGTCCTGTTCAGTCGAAAGATAGTTGTATACCATGCTCGGGTGCTCTTTAGGGTTTTTCGAACGAATCTTTAATGACCCTCGGGCATCAGAGTACATAGGTCCGACGTGTACTTGGAATCCGTGAGCAGTGTCCGCTTTCTTTCCGTCGTACCGAACCGCTACCGGAAGGAAGTGGAACATCAAATTTGGGTAGTCGACGTCCTCGTTCGAACGAACAAAACCTCCACCTTCGAAATGGTTGGTTGCTGCTGGGCCTTTGCGTCCAAGCAACCACTGCAAACCGATGAAAGGCATCCGTGTTTTCTTTAAGTTGGGCTGCTCTGAAACAGGTAACGGACAAGAATATTGGATGTAGGATTCAAGATGATCCTGAAGGTTTTCGCCTACACCTGGAAGATCAACTACCGGTTCGATACCAATCGAACGCAAGTGTTCTGCATTGCCAACACCTGACAGTTGAAGTAGCTGCGGCGTATTAATTGCACCACCTGCGAGTACAACTTCACCTGCAGTAACTTGATGAGTCTTCCCGTCTCGTTGATATGTCACACCGTTCGCTCGGGTACCATTGAAATCGATACTTGTAACAAAAGCACGCGTTTTCACAGTGAGGTTCTGACGCCCCATTGCCGGATGAAGATATGCACGTGAAGGTGAATAACGTCTGCCTTTGTACACATGCTTATCAAACGGACCGAATCCCTCTTGTCGAAAACCATTTACATCAGGGGTTCGCGAGTAGCCAGCCTCAACTCCTGCATTGAAGAAGGCTTGGAATAAAGGCTTAGTAGCTGGCCCGCGTTCCAATTTGAGAGGACCATCGTGGCCACGTAATTTGTCATCTGGGTCCGAAGCTAAAGCATTTTCCATTCTTTTGAAATACGGCAGACAGTGTGAAAAATCCCACGTTTCCATACCTGTATCTGCTCCCCAACGTTCATAGTCCAATGGATTTCCGCGTTGGAAAATCATGCCATTGATTGAGCCCGAACCTCCCAGCACTTTTCCCCGGGCATGCTTGATACGTCTTCCATTCATATAAGGTTCAGGATCAGATTCGTATTTCCAGTCGTATAATGATTTCCCTGCTGGGAACGGCAAAGCTGCTGGCATTTGGATCAATAAGTCCCATGAAAAGTCTTTACGTCCTGCCTCTAAAACAAGAACACTGCGTTTCCCATCTTCACTTAGACGGTCGCCGAGTACAGAACCCGCACTACCTCCACCTACGACAACAATATCATATGTTTCTTTCATTTTAAGTACCTCCTTGGATGTTGAAAACTGAATCCAGTAATTAATTCAAGCTGAAAAGCATTCATCAAAAACTCTTCTTCAGTATTAAAAATCAGTTACTAGTTTGATAGTTACTTATTACTATTTTCTTAAACCCATTCCGTGGCTCGTGGGTTGAGATTTCATTCTTCGAAAACTGGCCTCGACCTAATCTCCTTTAAATTAACATTTACTTTATTTATTAACTTTGTTAAGTTTTTATTTAACGTATTTAATATATTTAATGTACCATACCATTATTTTTTTGTAAACCTTCGTCTATTTTACATACACTCAAGAAAAATGTTTTTATATTAACCTCCGTTAGTATGATAGAGTCTACAAAAAGAACGTTAACCCTTTTTGAATAACGGCGTCCGTTTGTTTAACAAGAATAAGATACTTAATTATTTCCACTATAGATCTCTTGAATTCTTGAACAAAAAAGTGTTGGTTTCGGGTGACAGGCAGTATGCTTAATATGGACTGAATAGACTCTTAGGAGTAAAAGGATTAAACAACACTAAAAAGGATTGCCAAATTGACAATCCTTTATTTAACTATTGATATATTCTTACTATAACTCTACATATTTTTACTTTGCTGAAGAAGTTTGGATTCCCCTTACTTGGATATAGCCAATCAAGCGAAAGATCCTTTTATTAAAGATAGATTTCGACATGCAGCAGCTGATGAACAAAATCACGCTGATTGGTTTATGTTTTTTATTTCAAATGTAACAGATAGTATCAAGGTTAGTCGTCAAGTTGAGAATTACGGAGCTAAAGTAGCATTAACTGATACAACATTAACATTCTCTCAAATGCTAACTTATGCTCTTCAGGATGAATACTTGGCAAGCAAGGTATGAGAATATTCTTGGAACCTATGGCGACATTCCAACTTATACAAGAATAAAACAAGCCGAAATTAGACATATAAGTGCATTATTACCCTTCATTTGAGCGGTATCAAGTACCAATACCGGAAGATATATCGCAGAATTTTATAACTACACCAGAAAGCATTAAAGCATCCTATCGATCTGGTGTTCAGGGAGAGATAGAGAATATATCTATGTACGAAAGATTTCTATCATATGATATTCCTACTGATGTGAGGACAGTTTTTCAGCAATTACCTAACGCCTCTTTAAATCATCTAGCAGCATTTGAAAGAGGCCTTTCTAGGACTTAATTATCTTCAAACATTAATCAATTCCAGTAAGAATAATAGAGCGTTAATTTGCCTGTTATACTTTTTTCCTTACATAACTCTAAATTTCACCTTGAATAACCTGTTTCATTAATTTAGTACATTAAAAAAACGATAAAGGTAATTCACTTACCTCTACCGTTTTTATTAAGTATTTATGAAAATTAAACGCTTTGATCAATACATACAATAAGTCTATTTTCAATATCTGCTGCAAATTCTTTAAGAGAATCATCATTAACCATTTCGATTAGTGCTGTTGGTCTAGGTAAACCGATTTTAATTTTTCCGCCATCTTCATAAACTACGATTTTACATGGTAAAAAGTACCCGACCATTTGATTCTGAGATAAAACACGTTCGGCTTCTTTAGGATTACATACCTCAAGTACCAGATATGGTTGATTAAAGTCTAATCCCTTTTCTTGTAACTTAGACTTTATATCAAACTTCCATAACACTCCAAATTGTTCATTCATTAAGCTTGCTTCTAAAGACTCAACTGCCTCTTCCATTGATTTATTCGTTTCTACTGTATAATGAAACATCTAAAATCCTCCTTCATACAAATTTATGATTACAAAATAGATAACAAACCCTGATCCCGCCAGGAACATTATTTTCTGAGCCGGTCATAACATTTTCCACATATTCTTCATTAACCTTGCCCCTCAATCCTCTTAATTAGTTCATACTTGCCCTGATCGCATAGTGTTGCTGATTTAAATCAATTAGTTCAACATCAAAATTCGCACTTTTAAAAGTATCGAGTAGATCATTAGCTGGAATCCTTTCGTGCAAAGGAGGACCCTGTTCTGTTTCAATTGCTTTCCATTCAATAATGAGTATCTTGCCACCTGGTTTTAAAATTCGTTTTATTTCATTGATTGTCTGATTAATACTAGTCACTTCATGAATAACCATAGACACAATAGCTTTATTTATGGACTCATCATCTAGCTTAATATTAACTAAATCGCCTTCGACATAGTTAATATTATTTATATTTTCTTTATCTGCATTTTCTTTTAGCATGTTAAGCATTTTAGGCTCAATATCAACGGCATAGACAGTATCATTGGTGCTTTTAGCAATTGGAATCGTAAAATAACCGTTACCTGCACCAAGATCAGCAACAATATCATTTGAATCAATGGCTAAGTACTCTAAAATTTTATCAGGTGGCAGTAATGCTTTTCTCTCTATACTTATTAGTTTATGCGCTTTATCGGGATTAAATTTTTTATCAGACATCCTTTTCCCTCTTTCTTAATCAATTACAAAAAGGGGCCCGGGTCCCCTAAGGGCCACCTTCTATCCTTTTTTAATCCAAAACTTTAGTAAGTCTCCTTCTTCAGTATCTTTTAGAAGTTCATGACCTCCAGATTTTGCCCATGCAGTTAAGTCACTTTTCGCACCTTTATCCGTAGCGTGCACTTCTAAAATGTCACCTGATTCTATATCATTAATAGCTTTCTTCGTTTTAACAATTGGCATCGGACATGCCAATCCTTTTGCATCTAATACCTTTGTTGTTTCCATTATAAATTTCTCCTTTTATCCATGAACCGCACAGCGGTTTGGTCCAATTTCCATGTCTCTTTGTTTTTCATCTTCAGGTGTGATTTTTCCCATGTTTGTTTCACGGATTTCTTGATATGCATTTGGTTGTGGTGGAAGATTTTCTGTCACCATTTTTCTAAAGACCTCTTCATCGTCTACTTGCAGCCCTTCATTACGTTGATAAAGATCGCCCAAGCGTGCAGATACACTTCCGCCTTTACCAAGTTCTTCTGCAAATGAGTAATGTGCAGGTAAGACGATTAAATCTTCGGATAATTCTTTGTACCGTTTATAAAGACTGTTACGAAGGTCTCCAACCCAATCTTCCGCTTTACCAGCTAAGTCTGGTCGGCCGATGGATTTAACAAATAAAATGTCGCCTGTTAAAAGATATTCATCATCAATAATTAATGATGTGCTTCCGATTGTATGTCCCGGTGAATAAATTGGTTGTACTTTCACCATTGTGTTTCCCACAACGATGTCGTTTCCTTCTTCTAATGCCTTGTAATCATAAGTTAATTCTGTTGCGTCTTTTGATGGTAAGTGATACGTTCCACCTACTTTATCAGCTAAAGCACGGCCACCCGAAATATGATCAGCGTGGAGGTGGGTATCAATTAAATGTTTAATTTTTACCTCTTTTTCTTTGGCGAATGCTTCGTATATATCAATCATCCGGTTTGTGTCAATAATAGCTGCTTCACCATCAGATTCCACCATATAAGATAAGCACCCTTTACCCAAACGTACAAATTGATATAAACTTCCGCCATCCTTTAAATCACCAATTTTAACGGGTTCTAAATGTTCACTCCATGCTTTCATGCCACCTTCTAGGTTATAGGTATTAGTGAATCCACCTTCATCTTCCAGTAACTCAGCTACCATTTGAGAAGAACCGCCTTTAGCACAAACAACAATGACTTCTTGATCTTTATCTAATTTTTCAGCAACAGGGTCAATTCCATCTAATAAATTAAAGTACGGTTCATTGATTACTTCCACATTTCCGCCTTCAATTTTCCAGTTATCAAATTCATCTGTATTTCGGACATCTAAGATCAGAGTCTTTTCATGATTAACAACTTTTTCCGCTAATTCTTTGGTTGTTATGGGTGTTGTCATTGTTAGCCTCCTTTAAATAAAGCATACATTATTGCAGTTAATCTAATTAAAATGTAAGGGACATATTAGCATCTTTTGCAAAATCGATAAATGAAGCAGCCCCACCAACTTCAATACCTTCTACGAATGCATCTTTTTCTAAACTCATAACATCCATCGTCATTTGACAAGCAATTAATTTAACACCCATTTCCTGTGCAACACCAACTAATTCCTCAATGGATGGTACATTTGCTTTTTTAAATCCTTCCTGGAAATGTTCTTTACCTTCTGGAATCGGCAAATTTTTGTGTCCTTCTTTATGAATTAAATTTAACCCTTCAAACGTAAAGAAAATACCAACCTCTGCATCTGATGCTGCTGCAGCACTTGCGATATTAAATACTTTATATGCATCAAAAAGAGAACCATTTGACGCAATAATTGCTACTTTTGTGTTTCCCATGTAAAAATTCCTCCTAAAATTTAATGATTGCCCTCTGTAGGGCCTTTCCAATTCGTCATGCCTGGCACTATATTTTTCACACTCTTGAAGCCTTTTTCCGTAAGCTTTTGTGCAGCTAAATCACTTCTACTACCTGTTCGGCAAATAACGTGTATATCTTGATCTTTTTTGAGCTCTTCAAAACGTTCTTCTAGTTCACCCAGAGGTATATTCACTGCACCAGGAATATGACCAAAACCATATTCGGCTGGTTCTCGAACATCAATAATAGAAATAGCTTCTTCCCCTTCTACTTTGTTACGGAGTTCCTCTACGTCTAGCACATCCTCATGTTTTGTATCACCTTTTGTCTCCTCTTCGCTTGCTTTTCTCAAATAATGTTTCAATACATCGCCATCATCTATGGTTCCAAGATATTGATGCCCTGTACTTTCTGCCCATGCTTTCATATCAGCGGTTGAACCTTTATCTGTTGCTTGCACTTCAATGACCTGACCTGCTTCCAAATTTTTAATTGCCTTTTTTGTTTTTACAATAGGCATTGGACAGGCTAAACCTTTTGCATCTAAAACTTCATTTGCTGTAATACTCACCAATATACCTCCTTATTTCTCAACTTCATCTTCCCAGCTCAACATGCCGCCTTCTATATTCGTGACATCATAACCTTCATTCTTTAAGAAAGCACATGCTTTTCCACTTCTACTACCAGAACGACAAACCATATAATGTTGTTCATTTTTATCAATTTCATTTAACCGCTCCGGAACTTGACCTAATGGTATATGTTTGGCGCCTGGAATTTTCCCTTGGGCAACTTCTTCGTCTTCGCGTACATCAATTACACTTAACTTTTCTCCTGCTTTTACTTTTTCTGCTAATTCTTTTGCTGAAATTTCTTTCAAGGTATCCCCTCCAAACTACTATCTTATTCTGCCCTAAGGACTTTAGATTATTTAGAATATACATTACCCCTATACGTATATAAATAAACTAAAGTCAACAATACCTATATAGGTATTTATTTTTATAAAGAATTGTTACTAACTTAATTAACCTTTCTTACTTTATAATCAGTATTGTCATGCTTATCGACTTTTTACTAGTAACTTCACTGCTTCTTTAATTAGGTCTTCAGAATTTTCACTAGTTTGTTTCTCATTACGAATACATTCTTCAAGGTTTGTACTCACAATTAAAGCTGCTGTACGATCAAGAGCACTTCTTACAGCCGACATTTGAGTGACCACATCCCGACAGTCCTTTTGTTCTTCCATCATTCTTAATAAACCTCTGACTTGTCCTTCAATTCTTTTCATTCTATTTCTCATTTGCGCATTGTACTCCATAGTTGTAACTATCCTTTCTTACTTGACTTGGTAAGTAAAAACCAACTACATTATATCCTTTTTTTCGTAAAAACCTTGCACCTAAGTTAACTTCTACTTGATCCGAAGCTACAACGATTATGTCTTTTTCTATTGGTAAATCAGTATAATGTCGATTTAAATATGGCAATGGTAAACAATAAGCATTTACTATTTGATTCTTAATAGACGTTTGATAATCCCTTATATCTAAAATCACCACATCGACTCTATCATATAAAACATTGCTTATTTCTCTTAATTCACCAATCCCCCATACGGGCATATGCCTTCGGTAGAGAACCATTAGAATAAAGAAGGTAATAATAACTAAAAAATACATGGTTCTCCCCCTTTTTAAATGTTACTAATTTCTCCTTATTCTTAATAACAAGAAATTATACGCGAAGTACCTGAAACTGCCCATTACCGAGTACATTCTTTGTATAGTCAATTTTAGTATTATTGAAATAAGCAGAATCCTTTTTGCTTACTAAAAATAGAACTCCATCTTCTTCCGTAATTTCATCATTATCTGAAGGTGACTCTTCCAGAGCCAACCGAAGCTTTGGGCCTCCTCAACCAATACCCATTGCAAAACGCACACAAGGTTGTTTCCCTTCATCAATAAGTGGCTTTACTTCTTCTTGAATCTTAGAAAGAGCAGCTGACGTGATTTTTACCATTTGAGATATTCCTCCTTCCGCTTACTCCATTTTACTTTTCCCGTATTAAAATATATCCATCCATATCTTTATTGCAGTACCTGCTATTAATAATGCTAAAGTAATTTGTAACACTTTCGTATTTGCTTTCTTACCTGTCATTGCACCTAGAGGGGAAGCAATTAAACTTGCAACAATCATAATCGCTGCAGGAAAGTATTCTACTTGCCCTGTAGAAACTTTTCCTATTGTCGCACCAATAGATGATATAAACGTTATAGCTAACGATGATGCAATGGTCATACGAGTTGGGATTTTAAGTACCACTAACATGATAGGAACTAATAAAAACGCTCCTGCTGCACCAACAATTCCAGCACCTACACCAACAATCAACGCTAAGATTGCAGCAAGCCATTTGTTGAATTTCACCTGGTCTAACGGGATGTCGTCAATCCCTTTTTTAGGAACAAACATCATAACAGCAGCAATTAATGCCAATATTCCATAAGTTAAATTAATCCCACTTTCGGATAATGATTTCGATCCAAATCCACCAATTAGACTCCCAATTAGTATACTAATACCCATATAAGCTATGAGCGTTTTATTTAAATATCCTCCTTTTCGATATGCCCATACACCGCCAATTGTTGCGAACAGTACTTGAACAGCACTAATCCCTGATACTTCATGTGCTGTAAATGCTGCTACACCAAGTAGAGGTGGAATATACAATAGCATTGGATATTTAATAATCGAACCGCCTATGCCTAACATTCCTGAAACATAAGATCCGGCAAAACCAATTAAGAATATAGTAATGATAAAAGCAAAGTCCATTTATTTTACCTCCTTAAGTAAAGAGAACCATGTATATGATTCCCTTCTATTTAATATTTCTTAATCCAAAACTTTAATACATCGTTTTCTTCAGTACCTTTTAACAGCTCATGACCTCCAGATTTTGCCCATGCGGCAAGATCACTTTTTGCACCCTTATCTGTTGCGTGAACTTCCAAGATCTCGCCAGTTTCTAATTCGTTCATTGCCTTCCTTGTCCTTACGATTGGCATTGGGCATGCTAACCCTTTTGCATCTAAAACTTTTGCTACATCCATTCTTAATTCCTCCTACTATTGTTTTAGTCGTATTTCATCTATTATTAACGTACCGCACAGCGGTTTGGTCCAATTTCCATTTCTCTTTGTTCTTCTTCTTTCGGTGCTATCTTACCCATATTTGTTTTACGAATGTCTTGATATGCATTCGGCTGTGGTGGTAAATTTTCTGTCACCATTTTCCTGAATTTTTGTTCATCATCTATATTCAATCCGTGATTTTGAGCAAATAGTGTACCTAATTTTTCTGCAACACTACCATCGTCGTTTAATTCATCAATAATCATGAAGTGTGCAGGTAAAACTACTAACTCCTCAGATAGTTCTCTGTATCGGGAATATAGACTTTCCCTTAAATCTCCTACCCAGTCATCCGCAAGTCCTGCTAAATCAGGTCTACCAATCGAATCAATAAATAAAATATCTCCGGATAATAAGAACTTTTCATCTATCACAAATGAAGTTGAACCAATTGTGTGGCCTGGTGAATAAAGTGCATGAATGTCAATTGCAGTATTGCCAATCGCAACGACATTTCCACCTTCCAACGCTTCGTATCCAAAGATTACTTCTTCTGCATCTTTAGGAGGTAACCAGTATGATGCATTTGTTTTATCTGCAATTTTTCTTCCTCCAGAGATGTGATCAGCGTGTAAATGCGTATCAAAGACGTTAGTAATTGTCGCACCTTTTTTTTCTGCAAAATCCAAGAAAATATCTATCATTCTTGTTGCATCGATAATTGCAGCCTCTCCATCTGAAATAACCATGTAAGAAAGACAACCTTTACCGATACGAACAAACTGATAAATTTCTCCACCATCTTTCAAGTCTCCAACTTTAACAGGTTCCAAGTGTTCACTCCAAGCTTTCATTCCACCTTGTAGAACCGAAGCAGTTAACCCTTCTTCTGAAAGCATCTCAGCTACCATTAAAGATGAACCTTCTTTGGCACAGGCAACCAAGATGTCTTTATTAGAAGGTATCTTTTCTAAGATTTCTTCTACACCGTCCAACAGTTCAAAGTAAGGAACATTCAAATATTCAAAGTTAACACCTTCAATTTTCCAATCTGCAAAAGCATCTTCGTTTCGTACATCTAAAATAAATAGCTCTTCTTTATTAAAAACCTTTTGTGTCACTTCATGCGCTGTCATCATTTTTACACTCATTACACATTTACCCCCCGTGGTATTATTTTTCAGAAAAAAATAATAGTTATTTAAGGAATCCATTATGTTGTTTAAGTCAGATCCTAGTTTCAACCCTCTTATCAGTTTCGTTAATCAATATCACTATGACAATAGCAATAATATACCCTAGTGGGTATATTGTCAACAACCAAATACGAATCATTTAAGTTAATAGTCTCTGAGATTTATAATAATTATTTGCTATTTCTTCGTAATGCCAGGAAAACTACTGGAACTAGGAGCAAAGCTAGTGCACCACTTCCAAGAGATAATACGGCATAGCTAGAATGAGCCATGACAACCCCTGATAAAGCTCCGCCTGCAGCACCTGACAGAGCAACTAAAACATCCACACTCCCCTGTGTCTTTGCACGGTTTGCTGGTGTTGTTGCATCGATAATTAAAGCAGTTCCACTAATTAATCCAAAGTTCCATCCTAAACCTAATAATATTAGTGCTAACGCGAGAACAATTATAGAATCAGTTGGTGAAAAGGCAGCTAGTGCACCGGCTAATAATAACGTTATACCTGAAGCAACCGCCATAAAGCTACGTCCTATTTTATCAACAAGTATTCCTGAAACAAGTGAAGGGAGATACATTGCTCCAATATGAAGACCAATAATCAATCCTACTTGATTCAGTCCATGTCCATGCCCTCCCATATGAACAGGAGTCATTGTCATTACCGCAACCATTATTAATTGGGTTAAAACCATCACAGTAGCACCAACAAGTATTCCCCGTTGGTTTTTTTTCGTTGTTTGTGCACTTTTATTATGAAATATTTTGTCACCCTGATGCTCTTTTATTGCAATTGCTTGAGCAACTTTAAGTGGATCTGGATAAAGCATAAGAAGAAGTACTAAACCCGCTAGAATAAATGCAGCGGCGGCCAGAATGAACGGCCCCGCAAGTGCAGGGATACCGAATAACTGAGCAAATTGCCCCATCACACCAACTAAGTTTGGCCCTGCAACAGCACCAAACGTGGTTGATACCAATGCAATACTTACAGCAGTTGCTCTTTGCTTTTCACTTGCTAAGTCCGTTCCAGCGTAACGAGCTTGGAGATTGGTTGCTGTACCTGCTCCATAAATAAATAGTGAAATAAAAAGTAAAATTACATTACCCGATACAGCCGATATGACTACTCCAATTGCACCCATACCACCAGATAAAAATCCAATTGCAAGTCCCATTCGACGACCAAATTGTTGTGACAAAGTTCCTACCATTAATGCAGCACCTGCTGACCCTAAGGTAAATAATGCAATTGGAATACCGGCCAAGCTATCCGTGCCTAACATATCCTCAGCAAGTAACGATCCCACAGTTATACCGGATGCAAGACCCGCTCCACCAAGGATTTGTGCAATAACAATTATAATCAATGTTCGTTTATATAACTGCTTTTGCTTATCAGGATGGTCAACATAATCTTGTATCAAGTCATTACTACTAGCTTCTATTTTTTTCTGTCTAGACAATTGAATACCTCCTCTCTATTTGATTAATAGAGTTCTATTTCTGTTCGTTGATAAAGCAATCTCTCAAGGATTGAGTTTGCCTCATGAGTACACTCCTTTTTGCTGAGATCACCTTCCTCATACCCCCATAGGTATATGATGGCTATTATAGAACTTAATCATGAACTTTGCAAGGTAAACAATCAGACAAAAATAAGTCCCCTCCATCATGGAAGGGGCTTATTTAACTAAGCATCATCTTTACGGATATATGTCACAAATTGCTTTTTATCTTGTTCGATTTCAACTTTCAAAACCTCAACTTTCTTAAAAAAATACTTTTTAATGGGCTTGAATATTATAGTCCCATGACATCTATTTCGTAACAATTACAGTAGCTGCATCAGACTTATTTATGCACTTTCATCGGAATTAAATACTGCTGAATACGTTTTCCAACCACCATCTAAGTTTTTCACTTTATAACCATTCGCAGTCAGGATTCGCGTTGCCAGATAACCACGTAAACCTACTTGACATGTGATATAAATGGTTTGGTCTTTTGGTATTTCATCTAACCGATCTCGAATTTCTTCTAACGGTAAGTTGATAGATCCTTCGATGAAACCTGCTTCTCTTTCGATAGTTTCACGGACATCAATCAGCATACCGCCTTCTTCAATAATTTGATCAATTTCATGCCATTGAACGGTTTCTATCTCTTCATAAATCATGTTGGAGGCAACATACCCTACCATATTGACTGGGTCTTTGGCAGATGAAAATGGTGGTGCATAAGAAAGCTCAATCTCCGTTAAGTCATGTACAGTCAAATTACCTTTAATTGCAGTTGCTATCACGTCAATTCGCTTATCCACACCATCGGTACCAACTGCTTGTGCACCAAATAGTTTTCCTGAGTTTTCATCAAAGATAAGTTTCAAAGCAATCGGAGCTGCACCAGGGTAATATCCTGCATGAGACGCGGGATGTACATGAGCGACTTTGTATTCTATTCCTTTTTGACTTAACACTTTTTCATTGTTTCCTGTTGTTGCAACCGTTAAGTCAAAAACTTTAGCAATACCAGTACCTAGTGTACCTTTATAGGCCTCTTTCTTTCCATAAACATTGTTGGCAACGATTCTGCCCTGGCGGTTTGCTGGTCCAGCTAATGGGATCATAGTAGGTTGACCAGTAATATAATCCGTAACTTCAATCGCGTCACCTAAAGCAAAGATTGCTGGGTCACTTGTTTGTAGATACTCATTCACTTTTATCCCACCGCGCTTACCAACTTCTAATCCTGCATCTGTTGCCAATGAATTCTCTGGTTTTACTCCAATTGATAAAATCGTCATATCTGTGTTGATTTCTTTCCCGCTAGACAGAACAATTTTGTTGCCGTTATCTTCAAATGCTTTCACGCCGTCTTCAAGGATTAAGTTTATGCCTTTCTCTCTAAGATGACGATGAACAATTGCTGCCATTTCATAGTCTAGTGGTGCCATAACTTGCTTCGCCATTTCAACAAGCGTAATAGCAACACCACGGTCTACCAAGTTCTCAGCCATTTCCAAACCGATAAATCCTCCACCGATAACAACCGCTTCTTTTGGCCTGCGTTCATCAACATATGCTTTAATTTTGTCAGTATCCGGAATGTTTCTTAGTGTAAAGATATTATCCGCTTCTTTAACCCCTGGAATTGGTGGAAAAATTGGTTTAGCACCAGGAGATAGAATAAGCACATCATAACTTTCCTTATACGATCCACCAGTTTCCAAGTTTTTTGCTTCAACTGTTTTATTCTCACGATCAATTTTGTTTACTTCTGTTAAATTACGAATATCTAAATTGAATTTTTTGCTCATGCCTTCTACTGTTTGAACAAGTAATTTACTTCTATCTTTAATCGTCTCGCCAATATAGTACGGTAGACCACAGTTCGCAAACGATACATATTCTCCTCTTTCAAATAGTACAATTTGTGATTCTTCATCTAATCTTCTAAGTCTTGCTGCTGCAGTTGCACCACCTGCTACACCACCGACAATAATTATTTTCTTCATTATTAAAAACCTCCAAAGTTCTTATAATTATTATACACTAATACCCATACGGGTATAAAAGAGATTATAATAGCACACTATCGTTTTGTATGTGATGAACATCACATTAAAAGTTTTTTGTGCTTAAGAGAAAATAACTGGATTGAAAATCATTGAACACGTAATGTGTGGAGGATACTATGGGAGTATTAACAACATCACCATCCAATATGGATACTTGATGCAATCGTACTATTTTCAAATTTTAGAAGTAGTAGCAGGCCAAAGTTAAATGACCTGCTCATCATTTTTTAATACATGCTGCCCATTCCTCTAAAATTATTGCTTTGAGATGCACCACCTGTTCCATGCATACTCTTATATAATTCTTCTAATTCTTGGTTATCTAAATTGGGATGCATTTCTCTCATATATGGTTTCATTTGCCCGAAATTCACATTACCTTCCTCCATGAACTTTTGCATCTCATCGAAGTCCATATTGCCAACTTCCATGAATTTTTGCATACCTTCATAGTCGCCTGTACCCATCATATCTATCATTTGATCATAACTAACTCCTTGCTCTTGGATCACTGTGTTCGGATTCTGCGTATCCTTTTCAGAAAATAGAGTTAATCCTGCTCCACCTGTAAAAGCTAAAGTTGCTGCTAGAATTCCATTAAGTAAATTCATTTATAATCAATCTCCTTTTAATAGTTTTTTATTAAATGCTTACTATCCTTACATTACATTTTTCTTGATTTGCTCGAACTCCTCAACCGTTATTTCACCTTTTGCTAGTCTAGACTTGGCAATTTCTAATGCATTTGATCCTGCTACTGGCTGGCTACTATTTTTGTTATCTTTATTTTGACTCTTTATCCCTAAATAGACTAGGAAGCCGATAAGTAAAAACACCACTATCATCATGAATGATCCACCTCCAGATCCAAACATTCCAAAACCATGCCCGTATCCCATCATTGCTTTATCTCTCCTTTCTTCTTAATTCAATCATACATTTTACTAATGGGGATTTTATGAGTTACTTATGTGGAAGTTATGTGGATTTGCTTTAATTATGATACTATTTATTGAAACCAAACATCATTATTATGACTAGCGGTCTATTCATAAACTATTTAGTTGGTTTAACTACCAACTTTCTTACAATGCTATAAAATATATCTTCTTTTTGTTCAATCAATAAGCCAGCCTGATTTATATTATCCAGCGTTTTTCGGTTAATATTTGCTCCCGACATTCTAACCGTAATAGGATTTAATAGGTCCATCATTTTCCCTACTACTTCATTCTTACTTCTCATATGTTCCAAAAGAATAATTTTCCCATCCGGTTTACAGACTCTGCCCATTTCTTTTAGTCCTTTTACAGGGTCAGGTACGGAGCAATATACACAGGTGGCCACGACATAATCAAAAGTATTATCAGGAAAGTCCATTTGTTGCGCATCCATTTCAATAAGATTTATTTGATAGGGAAAAGGTTGAATCTTCACCTTTTTTCTAGCGTGCTTTAGCATACCTGAACTAAAATCTACACCTGTCAAATGAATATCGTTAGGATAAAATGGCAAATTCCCACCAGTACCGACACCTACTTCTAAAACATCTCCTTTTACATTTTTGAGTGCATCTTTCCTCCAGCTTTCCTTTATCATTTTGTCCATTAAATCGTATATCCCTGACACCCGATTATATCGTTTCTTGATCTTTTCGGTTACCATCTTATCCATATTGAATCCCTCCTAGATTACTTAGTTCTGTCTCTTATAACGCTTAAAATAAATGGTGATAATATAAAGGATAACTAGTGTCCTTGCCTTATTTTTTTAGGAAATTGTACTTCTACCGTTGTACCAACATTTAATTGACTCTTTATCTTTATTTCTCCTTGATGTGCTTCTACAAGTGCCTTTACAATGGACAAGCCAATACCAACTCCTCCCGTTTTTCTATCACGCGATTTATCACCTCGATAGAATCTTTCAAAGAGGAAAGGAAGATCATCCTCACTAATTCCTTCTCCTTCATCTTTCACGATGAAAGCAATTTTATTAGCTTTTTCTTCTATAAAAATAGAAACTCTTTGTCCTTGCGGTGAATACTGCAGTGCATTATTCACGATATTGGTTAAAATTTGAATAATTTTATCACGATCTCCTAGAAACCAATGCTGTTCCCCGTTATTGTCTACTTCTAATTCAACCCCTTTTTTCATAAACATTGGGTTGAATTGCTCTTTTATAAAGGACAATAGTTTTCCTGTTTCTAAATTCGTTTTATCCAGTCTAATCTGAGGATTTTCAGCTGCAATTAACTTTTCCAGTTCATTTACTAACCTAACCAAACGCATTAGTTCTTCATGACATTGCTCTAATCTCTTTGAATCTGGCTCCCATATACCATCTTGAAAAGCCTCAATATGACTCCTTAATGTAGCAAGTGGTGTCCTAAGTTCATGTGCAAAATTAGCTGTGAACTGTTTTCGTAGTGTTTCTTCTTTTGCCAAGGATTCTGCAAGCTGATTAAACGCATCTCCTAAAGGTCTCATTTCATCTGTCAATTCATTAACAGGGACTCTTGTTCGCCATTGATGATTACGTAACTCTGCAATAGCATTTATCAGCTTTTTAAACCCTGAGGTTAAACGATTCGTAAATAATAAGCTAAATAAGATCGATAGAATAACAGTAACCAATAACGCAAGCAATATATTTTGTTTTATTGATTTCAAAAAGATAAAATCCTCACCCACTAAGCTTTCCGGGTAAAATACGGTCAAAGTTCCGATTACTTGGTTATCTCTTTTTAATTGATTAGAAACTGAACGATAATCATTAGGATCCATTGTGGATTGCATCCCATTCATCATTCCCATCATTGAGCGTAACGATGTTGAATCAATTAATAAATCACCGTTACTATCATAAAGTTTATAGTATAAGTTCTCTGTCATTGCATGCTGATGCATCATATTATTTAATTGTTCGTTAGTTAACTCACCAGTCTCATCATATTGTTGAAGTACTTCCTTTTTAATTGTCCCGATACGTTCTTCTCTATTTTTTTTGAGGTAATCAGTAAATTGATTTTCAACGCCAAAAAAGATAGTAAAACTAGTGATAAAAATAGCACTTAAAGAGACTACTAAAAGATAAATTAATATCCTTGACCTAAGTGTTAGTTTCATCCTTTTTTCCTCCAAACTTATACCCCATTCCAAATACTGTAACGATAAATTCAGGATGGCGAGAATCGACTTCCATTTTTTTTCGCAAATTCTTTATATGTGTATCAACATTCCTTTCGTATCCCTCGAAATAGGCACCATCTTCTTGTGATTTCTCTAATAAATCACTTCTACTGTACACCCGCCCTGGATAACTTGCCATCGTAAATAACAGCTTATATTCATTGCGAGTCAGAGTAAGAATCTCATCATTAAGCTTTACTTCCTTTTTGACATGATCAATCACAAGTTTGTAATTGTTAAAGCTCATTTGATTCACGTTTGCCATCTGCTGCGTTCTTCTCAATAAGGCTTTTACTCTTACAACCACTTCTCTTGGACTAAATGGTTTTGTAACATAGTCATCCGCACCAATTACAATCCCATTAATTAAATCATCTTCTGCAGACTTAGCAGTTAGCATGATAATGGGTGTATTACTATCCTTTCTTACTAACCTACATACTTCTTCTCCAGATATATCAGGTAGCATCAAATCTAATACGATAAGGTCAGGACTCTGTTCTTTTGCCTTTTTTAGTGCCTCGATTCCATTCGAAGCGAAAATAATATCCCAGCCTTCTTTTTCAAAATAAGCTTCCAATACTTCAAGTATTACTTTTTCATCATCAACTACAAGAATTTTTGTCATAAAGATCACCTCTTATATGCATAGTATCACCTTCTTTCTTAAAAAGGATAATCTCCATAACATCCACACAACTTCAACTTAAATAGTATTAAAATTATTTAAGGTAGGAGTTGCTGTAACTGCTAACTGCTAATATAAAGTAATCAGTTATTGCTCAATAAGATTGAACACTTTTTGCCCAGTATCTTAACCTTTCATAGTATGATAGGGACTGAAAAGCAAGGGTCATAAAGCAAGGGCATAAAGAAGGATATAGCTGAGTAGGAAAGTCTTGATGGTTGGGAACAGGAAACGTCATCAGCAGTTACTGCGTTATAACAAAGCTATGTAACATATTCTTTTTGTTTGAAACATGCCTTACTGTTGTCCCTAGTCTTGAGGTTCTAACCGAAGCATAAAAAAACCCCCTAATGGTTGGTGTGTGGTAATACCATCAGACCATTTGGGGGTTGCGGTTGAATCCAATAATTTCATACTTCACCGGCGAAATACCCTTAGAATCTATCTTACTAATTTTAGTTCTTAGCTCCAATTATTATTTTGATCTAGCAATATTACTATTTTCTAAGTGAAATCTTGTGGAGCAAACTCTCCGTCTTTAAAATCATGGTATAAGGATAATGTTGGGTGCGCACGAACATCAGCAAGCAATAATAAGCATTTCCAGAGTCCTAGTCTGCGAGTGATTGCTTTATTACAGAAATTATAATCTCTCCCTCTTAAACAGCTAATTCAATACGATTTCCAGAAGGGTCATACGTGACTAGTCTTCCGTCTTCTTCTGTTGCGGACATCCCAATTTTTTGCAAGTTATCAACCGTTTCACTGATTGCTTCTTTATTAGGTAAAATGAGTGTGAAAGATTCCATACCAACACTATTCTCTTGCGGCTTGGGTGCACCTACTCCATTCCAAGTGTTTACCCCAATATGATGATGGTACTTCCCTGTTGAAAGGAATAATGCCTGGGCACCGAACCTATTGACCAGATCAAACCCAAGGCCATTTATATAAAATTCTTCTGTTTTTTTTAATTCGGAAACATGTAAATGGATATGTCCCATAACCGTATCTTTAGGCATTCCTTTCCAAAGGTTTCTTGATTCGATGCTTTTTAATAAATCGTCAAAATCTAGTGGATCGACAGCCATTGCCACTTCTTCCCCATTCCAGGTCCATTCAGACGGATCCCGGTCGATATAAATTTCAATTTCATTTCCATCCGGATCATGTAAATACAAGGCTTCACTAACAAGATGATCAGATGATCCGAAACGAACGCCATTTTCTGATAGGTGAACAACTATGTTAGCCAAGTCGGATCTTTTCGGTAATAGAAGTGCAAAATGATATAAGCCAGTCGTTCTTCCTTGTTTAGGAATAACATTTTCAGGTTGTTCCAATGATAAGACACTTGTCTTCCCATCGGTTGTAAGTTTTGCTGTCGTTGTTGTTTTTTCTAAAATATCAAATCCGAGTATTTCTTGATAGAACTGTAATGACCTTTCTAAATTCTCTACCTTTATATTGACATGACCAACAAATGTCGTTGGTTT
>NZ_JBMERP010000026.1:0-48125 GCF_049310925.1 Virgibacillus sp. DJP39
TGGGTAGAGATGTACGGACTGGACTGAGCCGTAGGAGATAAAGGAAACATACCCCTGAAACGTTGGACGGCAAGTCTGCTTTTAGTCGGCCCCCCCTCTGAGGAAGGAAGCCGATGTTGACTTATCGTACGAAGGCGAGGGAAGTCTCGCTAGTCTCTGGGCGCTGGAGCTGGACGCGGCTGTTATTGTATGCAAGCTTAACAAAGCCAAAGTTTTTATACTTACTTGCCAAAAAAAATCAAAACACATTTAAGCGAATGGGTTTTGATTTCATTTATATCATTATTTGACTTCTTCTTTTGGTTCGGCACGATAGACATAGAAAGAAACAATCAAAGCCAGTACGGTAAAACCTAATGCTACATAGTATACCAGTTCAACTCCTGCCACCATTGCTTTACTTATGGTTAGCGGATCACCAGGAGTCTCAGCACCAGCCAGCACGCTGTTCTTTTTTGCATTCATCATACTAATAAACGCTGATACACCTATAGCCCCAGCAACAGGCTGTAAAGTCGTCATAACTGCTGTGCCGTGAGGATAAAGCCTTTTTGGTAGTTGATTTAAACCGTTTGTTTCAACTGGCATCATAATAGCTGACACGGAAATCATTAATAAAACATAACTGACAACTATTATCCAAACTGGCGTATTCATATCCAGCCCAGTCATAATAAACATTGTTCCACACAATAAAAAACTAGCCGGAATCATAAGCTTCCTGGGTCCAACTTTATCAAACAGTTTTCCCATAACAGGTGACAGAAGACCATTCAACAAGCTACCTGGCAATAGAACCAGACCTGCAGTTGCAGCAGTTAAAGCTAAAGGTCCTTGCATATAAATCGGTAAAATAATTTCGGAAGCGAACATAGCCATGATGATAATGATAAACATTACTACACCAAGAGTATACATCGGATATTTAAATACCCTTAAATCGAGCAAGGGATCTTTAAGTTTAAACTGTCTCAGTGAAAATAATAGCAATGCAATAATCCCAATAAAGATTGGAACATATGCTTTCGGACTTAAAAATCCTTCTTCGCTGCCTCCTGCAGAACTAAAACCAAAAACGACTCCACCAAAACCTATCGTAGAATAAATAATGGATAAAACATCAATTTTAGGCTTCGTCACCTCTGAAACATTAATGAGGTATTTGTATGCAAAGACTATTGAAAATAATGCAAAAGGTATTACTGTAATAAATAAATAACGCCAACCCAGATGCTGTACAATTACCCCCGATAAGGTTGGACCAATTGCCGGCGCAAACATAATTACAAGCCCTACAATCCCCATCACTGCGCCACGCCTGCGTGGTGGGAAAATCAGCAGGAATGTATTAAAAATAATAGGTATTAACAATCCTGTCCCTATCGCCTGTAACACCCGACCTGCAAGTAACAAGGGGAATGTTGGCGCAATAGAGCAAACAACCGTGCCAATTGTAAATACTGACATAGTTCCAAGAAACATTTGCCTTGTCGTAAACCATTGCAGTAACACAGCTGACATTGGTATAACGATACCCATAACAAGCATAAATCCAGTCGCCATCCACTGTACTGTCGTAACGGTTATATTAAATTCATTCATTAATGTAGTCAGCGCAATATTTAATAGCGTTTCATTTAAGATTGCAAAAAATGCGCCAATGATTAATGACAGCATAATTGGCATTACTTTGCCGTTTGGATCATCGGCAAGGTATTCATACTTCTTTTCTCCTGAATCTTTTTCCATGTATTACAATCCCCTTTAATAATTCTTATAAGTGCGTGTTCAAAAAGAGGATAAAAAGGACCGAGAAGTTAGAGGAGGACTAGCTTCGAGCAACGGAATGTATGCAATCAATACGTGAGTAGCGGAAAAGCAAGCCAACGAAGAAATTCGATGTGTCATTTTTACCGGACTTTTTGAACAACCTCTACAAGGTATTTTTTCAATACCTGCTATTCATTATTCTTCAAACTAATAAGTTCTTTCACAATAGCTTCATTATTATATCATTAGTTTTAGATGAAATTCCGATACAACTACAAAAATTTTATTCCCATTCTGGACGAACGACCATATAGTATAGGGACGCTTTTAAAGAGGAGGTATACAAATGAATTATTATAATCAATCCAATAATCCACAAAGGCAGTTTAATCTACCGGATTTCTTTTCTGGCTTTCCTGGATTCCCAGGTGGTGAGCAACCAGATATACCGGGTGGAGGGCAACCCGGTTTCCCTTTTCCCGGTGGCGGGCAATCTTTTGGTGCACCAAGTAGTCCTCCACCAGCTTTCACCCCAACACAGGGGCAATTCCAAACCTACGCGGTAGATCCTGGTGCCATTCAGGGCTGTCTTTATCGTTTCACCTATGTCTGGCTGTATCGAGACTCATTTTGGTTTTTCCCAGTGTTTGTTGGTAGACGCTCCATTTCCGGTTTTCGCTGGACCGGTTATAGGTGGGTCTACTACGGCGTAGACCTAGACAGGGTGCAGTCTTTCCAATGCTACTAAGCAATTAGGAATCTTGACTTATCGCCAAGCTTAATGACGAATGCCTTAATTGCACTTATGCAGTAAGGATGGAGGTGATATTGTGCAACATTTAGTATTACTTTATTTGGCATGTATTTTAGCAGGCTTTGCCCTAACCAATATTCCAACTACGGCGTTAATCACTGCGTCAATTGCTAATTTTTTCGTGATTATTGGCGGAGTTGCTATGATCGTTTTTTCATTAGTTCTTTTGTATCTAGGAGTAAAAGCGTTACTTGGAAAATAACGGGTAAATAGAGAAAGAGCTTGGGGATAGTATTCCACAAGCTCTTCCTCAATTAATTGATTATTTAATGTTACCTATACGAGTTTGCTACTGATTGTATCTTCAATATTCCCTTTAGTAATCTTTCCGTGTGACGTATGCCAAACTACTTCTTGATCTTTTATCAGAAACAGCTGTGGAGATTCATGCTTAATGTTTGTATCATTTTGGATTTGATTGGAAACCTCTCTGCTTTCAATCACTTTCACCAAATAGTTATTAACTGATTCCTCATTTGCTTCTACGTACGACGTGTATTCCTGGAAAGCCTTAGCGCTTATTGGACAAGTAGTACTATGCTTAAATACTAATACAGGGTTTTTAGTTGAATCTTGAAATATCTGATCCCAGTCTTCCCTGTTGTCAATTTCCTGCATTTGATTCATTCTGTTTGCCCCTTTCATTACTAGTTATATTATCTGTCTCAATCATATACAATATCTTACCCACTATCAAAAACACAGATTCAGGAAACTGTGTTTTTGATTAGAGTTATTCATTTGTAATTTCATCTACAATTTTTTCAACTTCGTTACGTGATATTTTTTCCCGACCATTCATTAAAGCTTTAAGTGTACGCTTCGCAAGTGCCAGAGGTATTCTACAAAATAAAAGTATATTTCGGTTTTTGATATCCTTCATATACTCATCTGCAAGTTGTAGATTTTGCTCTGTGTATCGATGCAGATCATCGATATCCCAATCGTCCGGCACGAAACTGACACCACGTTGCTTGTCTTCTTGTTGATTTCGTAAAATGTTTACAATTTGTAAACCACGTCCATAAGCGATAGCAAGGTCTCGATCTGTCTTTGTTCCATCATACCATTCCCATATGTCAGAAAGCATAACACCAACTAACCCTGCTACATAGTATGTATAATCATCTAAGTCCTCTTTACTTTTAATTTGCCAATCTTGCTCAACCCACTTAGCCATCCCAGCTGCCATAATACTGGTTGATTCTTTTATTTTTTCAACAATTTCAACAGGACAGAAATCAATCCAATCCCCGAGTCTGGCTGAGACCTCAGGTAATAAATCCCTGTATGGATCAATAAGAACCTGATATGCTTCATTATCAAATTTGTTATTATTCAAAAGTATACTAGTCGACTGCAGTAAATGTTGCTTTGATTCAGAATCCAACTTTTCATGATCTTCTATCTCATCAATTGCTCGCATACACAAATACGCCGAAGCTACCGTTTCTTTTAAAGTAGGCTTCAAGAGACTAATTGGTATGTAAAATGTTCTACTTGTAAGCTTTAGTGTGTGCATGGCTTCTTTTTGCAATTTTGTTCTGTCTCTCAACTTTTATCCTCCTTCGTAAACTACGAGGTATAGTTAAGTATAACAAAAAATTCGACTAATTTATATCTTCATTTAGTAATCCTTTTTTCGATCCCTCGGTTGCAATTGTTCTCTTTCCCATGCAATCCCTTGATCAATCGCCATTTTCTTAGCTATCTTCGGTGCCAGCCACAGCGGTGGAAGTAATAAAATTGACACAGGTACAGCTGTAATGACAATTGAATTCTGGATAGAGGTTATACTGTTTTCACCAATAGTCAGTATCATTATTGTTGTAAGCCCGAATATTAGTGCCCAGAATACACGCAGCCATTTTTGAGGATGGTCATTTCCCGTCAATGTAACCGCAATTGTATAAGACATCGTATCTGTTGTTGTAGCGACAAATACAACGGATACTAATAAGAAAGCCACAGCCATAATTACACCAAACGGAAGTTGGTCCATGATGGCCATTACTGCTGCCGGCATACCTGCTTCGTTTAACGCGTTTGAAATAGATCCGGGGTTTTCTATTTCAAAAAATACACCTGTCCCACCGACAATTGAAAACCAAAAATTACTGACAAGCGGAGCAACAATGGAGACTGCAATAATTAGATCTTTAATTGTCCTCCCTCGGGATATACGGCTTATAAAAATAATGAGCATTGGAGCGTAGCCAATGAACCATCCCCAGAAGAAGATTGTCCAATAACCAAGCCAGGCGCTATCACCTCGATACATACTCATTGTAAAAAAGTTTTGCAGACGGAATCCTGTTCCCCCAACAAATGAATCAATAATAAATAACGTTGGACCAATTACTAGTAGAACCCCGGCCAGCAAGATTGTCATTCCAATATTAATTCTACTTAAAAATAGTATTCCTCGATCTACTCCTGTTGCAGCAGAAATTGCAGCAATTGCTACCAGTACTATAACAACAACAATACTTACTGTTACTGTATTAGGGATACCAAACAAATGATTGAGACCATATGATATCTGTAACCCAAGAAAGCCAAGAGGCCCCAATGTACCAGCTACTGTTGCCACAATTGAAACAATGTCAGCTGTTGAACCAAGTATACTTTTCTTATATATTTTTTCTCCGAATATTGGATACAATAATGCCCTTGGACGTAAAGGATAGCCCTTATCGTAATGAACATACATTGTCACAATTGTTGCAAGAGTCCCAAGTATGGCCCAAGCCAAAAATCCCCAGTGCATAAATGATTGTGCAAATGCAGCCGGAACATTACCTGATCCACCGCCAAATAATGGAGGTGTATCCATGTAATGGAACATTGGTTCAGCAGCTGCCCAGAATACACCACCGCTTGCCAGTAGTGTACACAGAATCATGGCCACCCACTTATAATAACTGTACTTTGGTTTATCCTGATTACCCAAACGTACCTTACCATACTTTGAGAAGGCTAAAAATATTCCAACAAAAAAGTTTCCAAGTAATAATAACTGCCAATAAGCTCCAAAAAATTCTACTGAATATCCAAATAGTTTTGTAATTGTATTACCAACCATTGTGCTGTCTATAAATGATAAAAGGATAAACGCTATTAAAAATCCACCACTTACTATAAATACTGTCATATCTAATTTAGGTTTTTCGTTGTTTGGCACGTTTTTCCTCCTAATATACTTGCTCGTTTAAATTACACAAGATATTATTATAGGTGGTGACTAGGTATAACGTCAACTCCCAGACACTATAGGATATATGTAAATATACGAAACAATTCCTATTCATTTGGTTTATAACTCTGTGTTTATCTTTTCCACATACTTTGGGTATATGCATTGCCACCTTGGCTTTAGTGCACATTTTAAAGTTGCCTAAAGTTCCTAAAAACAATGAAATCGTGTATTTTCGAGCATCAACTATGTAAAATCGAGTGCCAAACTATTTTTTCGAGCACCTAGCAGCGAAAAACGCGCACCAACCTGTTGACGCTCGATTTCCGGCGTCTGGTGCTCGAATTCTGCTTTCAGTGCTCGATTTCCGACAATCAGTGCTCGATTTCTACGTTTATCTTCACTACATACCAGGAACATATAATTTTATTGTAAGGATCATAGTAATATTGGTTAATCACAGTTCCAACCATTAAAGAACATACTGTGATATCATCTATTATCCGCGGAAAAATACGATCAATTTATAGTCTTTCAAAAGAGGTTTACTTAAGTAGACTTTCAGCAGACAAATGCTTTGACAAAGCTTGTTGCATTGTACTATACGTTTTAACTTCTGAAAAGTTGACTCCCAACGTGACCATGGTTTGGGCAACCTCAGGACGAATACCGGCAAGGACAGCCTTTACCCCTACCATTTCTAACGATTGAATAATTTTATAAACATAATGTGCCACCATTGTATCTACAACAGTTACGCCAGACAAATCAATGAACAAATGTGTCAGGTCTTGTTGTGTTGATTCGCGCAATGCAGTTTCCAATAAAACATCGGCACGAACAGTATCAACACCACCTATTATTGGTAGAACAGCTACACCTTCTAAAACAGGAACTACCGGAGCGGAGAGTGTTAAAAAGTTTTCTTGCGCTTCCTCTAATATTCCTTTATAGGATTTAACATACTCCGTACTGTAGGCGTAGACAGCCTGATCAAGTATTGGATCGAGCTTACGGGCTACTTCAAAAACAGTTTCAGTAGACAGGTTGTAACGTTTAACAATCTCCTCTATCCTGCTCCATAACAGTTGTCTAATTTTTGATGTGCTTTTTAATGATTCATCCAAAGCAACGCCATAAGTAATAGCCTGTTTTCCTGTCACTTCACCCCAGGTAGTAATGCGATTCATTACTGCTTTTATCGAATCCTGGCTTAAACCATCTGCAATTATCTGAACAATTTCTGCACGAATTTCAAGTGCTTGGTCTGTATCATTGTCTAATTTTTCAGCCATTTCCCGTGCAATATGATACTTCATTTCACCGATTTTATTGCCTATTAGTTCAACTTGCGATTTATAATTTAAAGACATAATGAATCCACCTCGATTTTTTATATATACTATACCTTATTATTAAAAACCTCTCAATTAACAATTATGAAACATTTATTTCCATGTATGAATTTTGTCATACTACTAAACCCTATACTATAAAATACGTATTAAAATGGAGTGGAAAACGATGGACATGCATTCAGATGAAATAATTAATTACTTTGACCAATCAATTAATGATTATAAACAAGGCAGCACACGAATGGAAAAACAATTTCCGGAAATGACAAAAGGCTATTTCAACTTCACGCAAGCATGCTTTGAGGAAGGATCAGTTGCAAAAAAGGAAAAACAATTGATCGCACTAGGGATTAGCATCTATTCCCAGGATGAATACTGTATCATTTATCATGTAAAAGGTGCTGTTGAGCATGGTGCGACCCAAGATGAAATCATGGAAACAATTGCTATCAGTGCTGCACTGGGTGGTGGCGCTGCATTTTCACAGGGCGTTACCTTAACCATGGACACATTTGACTATTATTCCGATAAAAAAATGGAACATTAAAGGTTACCCCTGATTAATACCCACCTCACCCGGTGGGTATTTGTCTGATGATGATTCTTTTTTCACCCGGCTTTTTCTTCGCGCCCAGATTAAAAATACATCTCATATATGTTTCCAACCTTACAAAAGTAGTATTTTCATATATACTTAGCTCGTAGGAAATAAAAGCATAAAAGGTGGAATTAACGTGGTAGAAAATAATAAAAATAACGAATTGCCTCCCAAGACATGTTCTATTGAACGATTAATTACTGTTCCTCAAGATATTGAAAAAGTAATAAATGGCACAAAAACGGCTACTCGAAGAAATGGTAGATATGCAGATGTTGGTGAAATTATGAAACTTGAAGATCATAGGTTCGTAGTCGAAAATGTGTATCCTCAAACCCTTGGTGAATTAACTGACCATCACGCAAAGCAAGAGGGATACGAGACTGTAGAAGAATACAAAAACTCTATATTGTCATCACATCCCGGTATGCCATGGACACCGGAAATGAAAGTATGGGTACATGAATTTGCTCAAGTAAAAAATTAAATTTCTTAAATTGAAAAAGAACGCCTGTCCAATCTAATGGGCAGGCGTTCTCTTATAACCTAATACTTATTGCTCTGAAGGTTCTTCATCTAAGTCCGGCTCTTCCGCATCTGCTCCTGCATTTCCAGTCTCTTCTGATGGTTCTTCATCTACATCCGGCTCTTCCGCATCTGTTCCTGCATTACCTTCTTCTTCCTCAACAACATTATCTTCATTTGTTGTGTCTTCCTCAGCACAACCAGTTAGTACAAGTCCAGCTCCCAGTGGTAAGGCTAATAATAAATGTTTTAAATTCATATTATCGACTCCTTTTATTAGTAGTTATATTATTCTTTAACCATTATATAATTTAATTAAACATAGGCTCTTTTTACTTATGAACCATATATATTTTCCATCCATCTGATAACCTGATAATTACTCCTTAGATGGCTCCTCATCCAGGTCAGGCTCTTCTGCATCCGCTCCAAGATTACCATCTTCTTTAGGCTCTTCATCTAAGTCAGGTTCTTCTGCATCTGCGCCGACATTTCCATCGCCTTCTTTTGGTTCCTCATCTGGGTCCCACTCTTCAGCATCCCCACCGGTTTCCGCTTCACCGATTGTTTCGTCATTAGTTTTACCTTCTTCGTCTTCAGCACAACCAGTCAGCGTTAAACCGGCTGCCAATGGAATAGCTACTAATAAATGTTTTTTATTCATGGTATCAACTCCTCTAATTACGCTTATACTATCCTGTCCCCACATAAAAAAAATCTAAACATGTCACGTGTTTTTACAGGTTTGTATCTCTTTTTACACACTGGATTTAACGTACATTTGCTGTATTTTTCTCCAAATATTTATAAAGCAAAATCTGGATGCGCAAAAAGTTGATTCTTTAGTCATGAATTCTGTTATAATTGAGATACGGCTTTATTATAATCAAGACAACTTTTAAATAACTACACTTTATACTGATTTTCTGTTATAATAATGTGCTTACAATATCATTCAGGGGGAAAACTTTTTGGCAATTGAAATAGGTAGTAAGGTAGAAGGCAAAGTAACAGGTATCACCAATTTTGGAGCGTTTGTAGAATTACCTGGAGGTTCAACAGGTCTTGTTCATATTAGCGAGGTCGCAGACAGTTATGTAAAAGATGTTAACGACCACCTTAAAGTAGGAGATCTGATTGAAGTTAAGGTGATTAGTGAAAAAGAAGGAAAAATTGCCTTATCCATCAAGCAAACTGTCGATCGACCACAACGCCAAACGAGGAACAAAGACAATAGATCTAAGGGTAACTTCAAACCAAAAGAAAACTTTGAAGATAAAATAAGTAACTTTTTGAAGTCTAGTGAAGAAACTCAGTACTCTCTTAAACGTAGTACAGAGACAAAACGAGGCGGCAGAGGTGGAAGACGCGGATAAACCCGTTCCTTCTAGTAGATAAGGCAGGCCATTACATAATGGCCTGCCTTATCTTTTCGCTATATTCAGTTCGTTCGTTTAAAGCTTTTATAAGATCACCCATAGGAGTTGGATTTATTTAAACCCCAACAACTTCACTACGCCGCTCCATCTGCACAACGTCACGCCAGACACCATCCAGTTTCCCAATTCTTTCCTGAGTCCCCATTTTACGAAAACCCAGCTTCTCATGTAATGCCATGCTATTTTTATTTTCCGGGAAAATCCCAGAGGTTAACGTCCAAAATCCATTTTCCTCACTTGTTTTAATCAATGCTTCAAGAAGTCTACTGCCTAGCCCTTGACCTACGCTTTCAATCCGCAAATATATACTCACCTCCGCTACACCTGCATAAGCGGCACGAGATGAAGCAGGAGTCAATGCTGCCCAACCGACCACTCGATCCCCTTCACGTGCAACCAGCCTGCAAGATGAAATATGATCACGGTCCCACTCTTCCCATGTAGGAACTTTTGTCTCAAAGGTTGCATTTTTTGTATCTATTCCTTCTTGAAATATCGCAAGCACTTGTGTTGCGTCACTTTTGCGCATCGTATCCATTAATAGTGTCTTCATATTAAGCTCCTAACAATAGTGGTATTCCAATAGCACCAGCAATGATGATTAGAATTATTATCCATGATAACGGGTGTGCCCAGTTATTTGTCCAACCGACTCCAAAACGTTTCTCTAAAAAGATAGAGGGATCATTTCTATTATAGTAAAATACCCCTAGCTTCCAATACTGATCATCATCTCTATCAATCACTTTGCCATTTTGTCCCGTACTTGTTTTCAGGCGACTGCCACCCTGCCCTGTTGTAATTGAGAGCACAATTGCCCATACAGTTAATCCAATTGTCAATACAAGTGGGGCAATAACCAGTACCTGTTGATTTATTGTGAAAATAAAAGAAAATTGGATAATAGTAAACAAGATTGTCGTAGCAATTCCGGTACTTATTATATATGCGGACCATCTGCGCCTAAAAATAACATTTTTACGCATGGATTCTTCCGGTTGCTCGGCATTCACTTGTTGCTTTGCTTTAGAAATCATGGTGTTTAAAAAGATAAACAATAGCGTTAAATAGATCTGCATAATTGGCATGACCAATAACGTACGATATGATTTAGTTGAGTAGTTGGTCACATCTCCACTAAAGTTATATTGCATCGGGATTTTCTCAGGTATTCGTTCATAAAATCGAAACGTGATAAAAATTGATGCAAATGCAATAATAAAAGATAAGACAAACCAAAAATTCGAGTACGTAAGCTTTTGATCACGAAATTGAGTATTTACTACAAGCCTTTGCGACTTTTTTTCTGACCAGTTCTGACTCTTCTTCAACACCTTCATCTCACGATGGAACTTAAGGTAAATTAAAAAGCTTGCCACAATAAATACGGCAATTACTAGTGAAAAAAGAATGCTCATCGTTTCCTCATTTTCAATCGAGGAGCCCAGGACAAGAAATATAATTGCTACGACTGCACTCAATATACCCGTCAAAAAAGCATATTGTTTCCGCATCTTTTTTAAGCCTGTGCTGTTATAGACATCTTCTGGAATTGACACACCAAAGCTTTCTGTCTTTCTGGTCCAATATGGAATAAACATCAGGGATATAAAGACCGGAACCAAAATTATCAAAAGTAAAAAAATCATCATTGCATTCATTCCTCGCCACCTTCTTCCTCTTGAAATTCACGATACAATCCCTTACACAGTTGTATAAATTCCTTCTCACTTATATCCCGGCATACGGATTCTGCTATTAACGGATGCAGTATATGTTTAAGCTGTTTTATATGATCACTATCCGCTTTAGGCACACCATCAGGATGAACAACAACACCCTTTTGACGATGGATTAAGATAAATCCTTCCTGTTTCAACTGCTGATATGCCTTGTTTACTGTATGAAGATTTATTCCAATATCTGCAGCAAGTGAACGCACGGACGGCAATCCCTCACCTGGCAGAATTTCTTTTCTTGCTATACCTGCTATTATCTGGTTTTTTAACTGCGTATAAATGGGTTCTGTTGCTTCTAAATCAAGATTGATATACACATTGAACCACCTCATTCTTTTTTTGCACATCTGTTATATAAACAGTATAACAGATAGCACAAAAAACGAGAAGAAAATAGTTTAATAAACTGTTAAATTTTCCAGCTTTTCTTCCACTTTTTGTTCCCTGACAACAATCCTATACACCCCATTAAAAGTAATCCAACCCTTGTATATGTAAATTTAAAACGGTATCGAAGAAATAATATTGCGTAAAATCCTGATAAAAAATACGAGATATGAAACACCTATGCTTCCATGAAAAAAACTCAGTTCTGCCAGTACACCAAGCGCTATACAAATTATTAGAAAGAACCAATCACTCTTATTAGTTTGAACATCCATTCCTACCCCACCTTATATTGTTATTCTATATACTTAGTAGTTCTATGTATACAAACAAAAAAATATATTTAACAGACTAGAGGGATTTGAGATTTCATTACAAGGACTAAATAGCCCCCGTTTATACTGAAGCCTTTCTTCCCCATTGGTAGCCAATCCAGCTTACCGGGTAAAGAAACCCAGTTGTTATGACGCATGCAGCTATAAACGGCACACTCAGAAGAGGTTGAAACCATTCAAGTGGAATAAGCTTAAAAATAGTTAAATACATCAATACTAAATTAGGCACAATTGATATTACAAAGGTTTTCCTTAACAACTTATGCCCTCCATGACCAAATTCCCTACCAATCTCATAGCCAATTAAGCTCCAGAAAAGGATATAGGCAAACATTATGATGGAAGGCATCGCGGTAAGCCTTAACCATATTAAATCAATCCATTTCCATTTAAAAACATTATAGCTTAACGTTAATAAACTACCACCTATAAAAAAGCCAATATTGACTAGAATAAATAGCCACTGTGTCCTTTTTGGAGTAGCAGTTGCTTCTTCTTTCCAAACTTCCGCAATTTCACGTGGTGATCCTGTCTTGAGACAATTTTCTCGTACTTGTGTCCCTCTTCTACCGACTCTTCCTGTAATAGCTCGTAAACGTGCATCTCATAGTCTGCCAGTATTTTCTGTTTATCGGGGTGATGGCCAATCTCTTATCTAATTCCTGGAAAAATTGCTGATTCACTAAACTCATGATTCATTTCTCCCAATTAAATTATTCATTACCTGTACATAACGATGCCATTCGCTCGTTTTCTCATCTAAAATCTTTTTTCCTTCTGTTGTAATTCGGTAATATTTACGCGCAGGCCCCTTTTCCTGATTTTCCCAATAAAACTCAATATACTCTTGTTTTTCAAGCTTGTGCAGTGCTGGGTAAAGTGTACCCTCTTTCACCTGGAAATGGTGATCACTTCTTCTATCCATTTCCTTCACCAATTCATACCCGTACATATCCCGATCATTCAACAGCTGGAGTATAAGAAGAGATGTACTTCCTTTTACTAATTCGCGATTAAACATATTTTATCACCACCTACCTAGTATTATGAGGTATATATAAGTTTACTATATAAAAATCACATAATTTTGTAAAGTGAAACAAGGTAATTGATTTATTTCCTAGTTATCTGGTATGATTACTTTAATTGAATATTCTTATGAAGAGCGGTGGAGGGAATGGCCCTATGAAACCCAGCAACCCTTTGATCTTTTCAAAAAGGTGCTAATTCCAGCAGAGCGATTGCTCTGAGAGATAAGAGAAGCTAGTCACAAAACTTCTTCTTACCGAAGAGGTTTTTTTAGATAGTAAAGAAATTAATAACTGCACAAGCCATTTTAAAAAAACAGGGGGATAAACAGCATGAAATATGGTTTTTGGTTACCTATATTTGGGGGATGGCTACGAAACGTAGACGATGAAAATATGCCTCCAACTTTTGAATATGCTAAACAAGTCGTACAATCTGCGGAAAAATGGGGATATGATACTACATTAATTGCTGAATTATATTTAAATGATATAAAAGGAATTGAACATGATTCGATAGAAGCTTGGTCAACTGCTGCTGCACTTGCTGCTGTTACCGATAAAATTGAGATTATGGCTGCAGTTAGACCCGTTTTTCACAACCCTGCTGTCACAGCTAAAATGGCTGCAAATATCGACCATATTTCTAATGGCCGCTTTACTTTAAACGTTGTTTCAGGCTGGTGGGAAGAAGAAGCACGGCAATACAACGGAGACTTCACAGAGCATGATGAACGCTACAAACGAACAGAGGAATTTTTAGATGTATTAAAAGGTATGTGGACAGAAAAACAATTCAACTATAAAGGTAAGTTCTATGAGGTTTCAAATGCCCACTTGGAACCAAAGCCTGTACAACGACCAAACCCGATTTTATATGCAGGTGGCGAAAGTGAGCGTGGAAAACAAGTAATTGTGGATGCGTGTGATGCCTATGTAATGCATGGCGGAACGGTTGAAGAGATCAAAACCAAAGTGGAAAACATGAAAGCACTACGAGCAGAAACTGGTAAAGAACCCCTACAATCATTTGGTCTAGCTGCATATATCATTTGCCGCGATACCGAAGAAGAAGTCGTGGAAGAGTGGAAGAGAATTACCGATATGAAAGAAACAAGTGGTTACTCTGGATATGAGGATTTCGTTGGTAAATCACAGCTTGAACAACAAGTTAAACTGAACGATTACTCGGTCTCTAACAGAGGATTACGTCCCAATTTAATCGGTACACCTGAGCAAATTGCGGACCGCATTATTGAGTTTGAAAATATTGGTGTAGATCTTTTACTTCTACAGTTCTCACCTCAATTAGAAGAAATGGAAAGATTCTCAAAACAAGTAATGCCTTTGGTTGAAGAAAAGCGGAAGCTCCTTGGTCAGGGGTGACTTTAAAGAAAGCTTGCATGATAAAATAGGAGGTACTAAACATGAGTGAAAAAATTTATGTAATCCATGAAAATAATGAATGGACAGCACATTTAATAAAGCGATTGGAAGAATTAAACCTTCCTTATGAAGAGTGGCATTTAGATAAAGGCACTGTTGATTTATCTAAAGTTCCACCTGAAGGAGTCTTTTACAGCCGGATGAGCGCTTCTTCCCATACACGCGGCAATAGATTTGCACCTGAGCTCACAGAAGCCGTACTATCATGGCTTGAACGCCATGGACGTACAGTAGTTAACGGCAGTCGTGCACTCCGCCTTGAGGTAAGTAAAGTAAACCAATATACAGCACTAGATATTGCTGGTGTTAAAACACCGAAAACAATTGCGGCTGTTGGGAAAGATGAGATTATCCAGGCTGCAAAAGATTTAGATCTTCCATCTTTTATAACAAAGCATAACCGCGCTGGAAAAGGACTTGGCGTACAGCTTTTCCACTCAATTGAGGCATTAGAGGAATATCTTGATGGCCCATCATTTGACCCATCAATTGATGGAATAACACTTATCCAGGAATACATCCAAGCGCCAGAGCCTTATATAACCCGATGTGAATTTGTTGGAGGGAAATTTGTTTACGCTGTTCAAGTGGATACATCAGAAGGATTTGAACTATGCCCTGCAGATGCATGCAAAATTGACGATTTGTTTTGTCCAGTTGGTGAAGAAGTTCCTGAGAAACCAAAATTCCAGGTGATTAATAACTTCCAGGACCCTATCATACAAAAATATGAAGAATTCCTTCATAATAATGACATAAAAGTAGCTGGCATCGAATTCATTTATAACGAAAACGGTGAGATCTTCACCTATGATGTGAATACAAATACAAATTACAACTCTGATGCAGAAGCACAGGCTGATAAATATGGCATGCTAGAATTGGCAAAATATCTTGGCAGTCAACTAAGTGTTCTAAAACAGTAAACCAATATTCTATCCCCCCAGTTGTATAGGGGGGGGGTTTTATATATGTGATATGAAATCTATTCCTTGTTCTATATAAAGGTTAAAATCATCAGGATATTCATGACTTAGATCTTTAATAACTTTAAATGAATATGCGATATTATTGGTCGCTAAGATTTCAACGAACCTTTTGGTACAGTCCAAACTATCGTTGTCTTGGTCACCACAAAGAACATAAACCTTAATACCCTTAAGGTGATGTATCAGTTCCTCATATTCATCAATTTCAGGTAACCACGGAGCCATAAATATTAAACCATCTACTGCCTCAACTTTTTTCGTGAGAATCGCTTTTAGTGCCACTCTACATCCAGCGGAAAACCCCCCGATTATTAGCGAACTCTGATTACTTTTCATGTGCCCTTCTTGTTCAACGTGTACCTTTAATTCATTGGCTCCTATGTCTACGTCATCCCAGACATATGCATTCGAGAATTCTATTTGAGAAGATTGCGGTAAAACTAGCTTATTACCAATAGAAGGCCAATACTCTTCAGTGATTTCGATATTTTCTTGATCACCATGGATCGCAACTATCACTAAATCACTTGAAGTCCTTTTGCTATTGATAACTTTTAGTTCGGGTTTAGCTAAAGTTTTAGCGAGTACTTCCCTTTCCTTACAAATGTTCACCAGTTCATCAAATTCATCATATTTACGTAGCGATATTAAATCTTCATCAGCCATTAAGTAGTCATACTCGTACCAGTAGCCATTTTCAATTATTGCTTCCCGCATTAGATTCAAAGCTTCAACTTCAAGGCCTGAGGCACTGGCAAGAGAATATCGAAAATTAAACAACTGTGCTGTATTCCCACAAACTTTTGTAGCGTTATCTGTAATATACTTGTAAGCTGTAAGACTGCCCTCTTTTTCATATATATCTAATGTTTGATTCAGTAAACCTGCATACGACATTTTGCTCATCAGAACGCCTCCTTTTCTTTTATTATAGAAAACTATAGACAATAACTATAGCATAATCCTAATGTTGATCATCATCCTGTGATAAAATTAATATATAACTTAATAAAATATACAGTTACAAAAATTAAACTCCCTTGGATAATCGGATTATAAGCAATGCAGCTATTGGCAATACTGGGCTTGTTGTGTCGACGATGAGGACTTAAAAAAGGAGTACTGATGATGGTTCAAGATATTAAACTAGAAAGATTATTTGAATTGAAAAATAAAGAAACACATACAATGATTGATGTTCGTTCACCTAAAGAGTTCAATGAGGCCACTATACCGGGCAGTATTAATATCCCGATTTTTGACAACGATGAACGTGCCGAAGTTGGTACCATTTATAAACAAGTGGGATCTAATGCTGCAAAAGAGCGAGGGCTAGAAATCTTTTCAGCAAAGCTTCCAGAATTCATCAAAGCATTTCGTAGTATACAAACGTCTAAGACCGTCTTTTGCTGGCGAGGTGGAATGAGAAGTAAAACGGCTGCAACAGTGCTGGATTTAATGGGTGATCACGCCTTTCGCTTGAGTGGAGGAATAAGGTCCTACCGTCAGTGGGTTGTTAAAACGTTAGAAAATTATCAATTAACAGCCGAAGCCTATGTATTAAACGGATATACCGGTACCGGAAAAACTATTTTGTTAGAAAAGCTAAAGAAAAACGGATACCCTGTGATTGATTTGGAAGGAATGGCAAGTCATAGAGGCTCAATTTTCGGCCAAATTGGCATCAAACCAAGCAATCAGAAAGACTTTGAATCCTTATTAATAAATGATTTATTGGCATACCAAAACGCTCCCTTTCTTTTTATGGAAGGCGAAAGCAAACGAATTGGAAAAGTTACCATACCTGAATTTCTTTATAATCATAAAGAAGCTGGGACTCAAATTTTTATCAACCTGCCAATGGAGGAAAGGGTTAAAAATATCTTAGAAGATTACCAGCCATGGAACTATCCAGAAAAATTTATGGAGGCTTTTAAACTCATCCAAAAGCGAATCCACACACCAATTGCAAAAGAAATTTATGAACATTTGTCTAATGAGGAATATAGTGCTGCCGTCCAATTATTACTTGAATATTACTATGATCCCCGTTATGAACATGCTGCTGAAGCTTTTTCTGAGGACAAAAAAGTCATTATTGACGCACAAACAGTGGACGAGGCATTCGATCAAATCCAGGATCTATTGAAGAAAGCAGAATGGAACAAGCAAAAATTATAAAGAATTGAGGTGACTCCTTTTGCAGATTTATGTAGATGCCGACGCATGTCCGGTTAAAGACAGCATTGTTTCAATTGCATCAGACGCACACATTCCTGTAACACTTGTAAAAAGCTTTGCGCATTTTTCTAACGGAGATGAGGCGCCTGGTGTTGATACGGTCTACGTTGATACAGGGGCTGACTCTGCTGACTTTCGGATTATGCAGCTGGCTAAAAAATATGACATTATCATCACTCAGGATTATGGGTTAGCCTCTCTTGCTTTAGGCAAAGGATGCATTGTCCTTCACCATAAAGGGTTTGAGTATACACAGGAAAATATTAATCCACTATTACAAACACGTTATACAAGTGCAATGGCAAGAAAAAGCGGAAAGAGAACAAAAGGACCAAAAGCCTTTACAGAAGAAGATCAGCTGAAATTTAGTAATCTACTTCTAAAAGTGATTAAAAGGTAGTACTAGTATCCTACTACCTAAAATCGCTTCTGCAAAAAATAAAGATCAAATCCTTTTGGATGATCCTCTATTTTACCAAAAACTTCATAGCCCTTTTTCTGATAGAATTCTGGTGCCTGGAAGCTAAACGAATCTAAATAGATCAATCTAACAGCCTTTTCCCTGGCAAATCCCTCTAATTTATCTACTAACATACCTCCATAACCTTCCCCACGAAAACGTTTATCCACCCATAGAAATTCAATATGAATATGATGCCAAAACATGTTTGCAGTAATACCACCCACTATTTCACCACTGTCATCCTTTAGAAAAAAACCGATATTCTTATTTGCCGTTTTAACTTGATTCGGTATCTTCTCCATATTATGTTCGATTACCTTCTTCTTGATGTATTCGCTATCTTTCTGATTAAATTGTTCGGAAATTCTCATAGCCTACTTTCCCCTATCTATTTTTTATCTTCAATTCTTACTCTTTTCCATAACAGGCGCGGTATACAACGTTTGAAGCTTGGCTATTATTTGCCCAGCACATAGGTAATAACCTATTACACTCCTTACCCAGAGTAGTACTATAGCAATCTTTCATTTAACTTTCAAGTCCTTTCTCCCTACCTTTTAAACTTGCACAAGTTGTACTAGACACGATTCCCTAACCGATAATCAATTCTATCAGACCATAGTAGTTGTTAGAATTATTTGTTATATTTGAATTGTCGAAAAAACAGGGAAGAATTATAATGAATTGGAAACCCCTAGTAACATCACTAATACTAGGTACCGGTATTATTTCAGGAGGAACAATTGCTTATGCTGACACTGACTCTAAACTAGATCAAAAGACGACAACTCCTCAATTTATGACAAAAAAGTTTCACGAGTCAAAGGTAGATTCAAAGAAGGCAGCTATTAGTTTTTTAAAGGAAAATGCGGACGATCTAGGCATTAACCCAAATAAAGATTTGATATTTATTAAGGTAATGCAGGATGATTTGGGTATGTCTCACTATACATTCCAGCCTGCAGTAGAAGGTATTCCCGTAGCAAATGCTAGAGTGATTGTACATACTGACCAAAATGGCGAGGTTACTTCCGTAAATGGAAATTTTCATAATGATGCACCCGCACATTTAAAACAACAACGGAAAATCAACAAAAAAGATGCAATTGGTTCTGCCTGGAACCATATTGAAGTTAACCGGGAGGAAGCGGACAAAAAAGTGAAAAGCCTAAAAGGAGGTACCTTCCATACATTAACAGAAAACAGCGATTTAGTTGTTTATCATAATGAAGGAACGTATTCTTTGGCTTATCATATCGAACTACAATTTGCGGAACCATACCCAGCAAACTGGCAGGTATATGTAAATGCAGAGTCAGGTGAAATCCTGCAGGCTATTAATCTAGTTAATGAAGCAACAGGAAGAGGTACAGGTGTTTTAGGAGATACAAAGTATTTAAACACCTATTTTACAAATAGTAATTATTACTTGTTTGATATCACAAAACCTATGAACGGAGTAATCGAAACTTTTGATAACTATGGTGGACAATCCCTGCCAGGTTACTATGTAACAGATAGCGGCAACACATTTTATAGTGAACGTCAAAAGGCAGCGGTTGATGCGCATTACTATGCTGGACAAGTTTTCGATTACTATTATGATACATTTGGCCGTGTAAGCTATGACAATCAAGGTTCTTCTATTCGATCGACAGTACATTACGGCAATAACTATAATAATGCTGCATGGACAGGCAATCAGATGATTTATGGCGATGGTGATGGCAGTACATTCACATACCTATCAGGTGCAAACGATGTGGTTGCACACGAGCTTACACACGCTGTTACCGATACAACAGCTGGTCTAGTCTATCAATCACAATCTGGCGCATTAAATGAATCTTTCTCTGATGTGTTTGGCTTTTTCGTTGACTCTGAAGACTGGTTAATGGGCGAAGATGTCTACACGCCTTACCGTTCTGGTGATGCGCTTCGTTCCATGTCTAACCCAAATGCATACAACCAACCAGACCACATGAATGAGTATCAGGATTTACCGGTAACAAAAGAAGGTGACTGGGGTGGGGTTCACACTAACAGCGGTATTCCAAATAAAGCAGCATATTATACGATTAACAACTTAGGAATTTCCGTAGCAGAAAATGTATACTATCGAGCTTTAACGGTATACTTAACACCAGACAGCGACTTCTCTTATGCAAGGGCAGCATTAGAACAATCCGCTACAGATTTGTACGGATCATCAACGGCAAATGCAGTATCACAGGCTTGGAACAACGTTGGCGTTTATTAATTAATACTCGGGTGGTGCCAGGCACCACCCGAGTATTTTTTCTTAATCTATGATAGTTTTCCAATGAAGTTTAGAGATTCAACATCTTTTGAATCTGCGCTGCCATCTAATATTTTACGTACGTCATTAATTGTATCCTGAAGGTTAACTGCCTCACCCTTCTGTCCAGTGAATTCTTCTGCAACATAGAATGGTTGGGTTAAATATGCTTCCAATCGCTCTCCACGTTTATAGGTTACTGCTTCAGATTTGGGGATACTATCCAATCCCTTAACATTTACTAGTGCCCGAAGCTCATGGTATCTTCTTAACAATTTTTGCGCTCGCTGTTGTGTAGTGAAATGATTTTGATCTAGATGAGCACCCTCTAATACGGATGATGTTGAGTATATTGGGTTTACTGCCGGATACTTATATCTAGCAGAGAGATCTGCATCAAAATGCCATAATGTTTCTAGTGGTCCATAAGGAAGGTCTTCATCAACCACCTCACCTTTTAAATCAACCAAAAATGTGGTGACATTTTGAGCACCAATATCACTTAAACGTTCTTGAAGTTCATATACTTTTCCAGTTAGAACATGACTTCGGTCCGCGGCAAATGCTATTTCCTTATCTTTACCAATTGCAGCCATCTTTTCATAGGCATCCTCAATTGATGTTGCAACAATATCAACATAGTCCAGAATGTCTTTAATCTCTGGGAAGTCCCCTTCAGGTTTTAATAATACCGTTGTAAATCCCCCCTTACCCAAGCGATAAAATAATTCTGTTACCACTACAAGCTGACCCATACCAGGCCGCGCTACTAATCCTACCGTTCCCCCTTTTGCTAGTGGTGCAAACAAATCAAGTGTTTTAATTTTCGTTTCAATCATCTGAACCGTCTCCCCTCTAATAATCAACTCATCCAAACTACATTCAGCTAGTGATGCTAGAGCTACAAGTGTACGTACTTCTGATCTACCGACAGGAATTTTCCCTGTACACAAGTTCGATACAGTTGCTGGTCGTAATCCAACTGATTTAGCAGCACTGGTTAGATTAGGAACACGCCTTCTTAGTAACGATACATTCAAGCTAATATTTTCCAAATTACCCTCTCCTTACTCTATATAGTAATTTATATTACTTTATAAAGCAATAGATAGTTACTTTATAGAGTAAAAATAATTACAAAATATTTATTTAGTATTTATTAGTTTAAAATGATAAAATAAAACAGAACAAACGATCCCAATAAGGATGTGAAAAATTGAATACCGCAATTTTAATTATTGATGTACAGACAGGAATGTTTCAGATGGATCCTCCAGTTTCGAATGGGGCAAAACTTTTGCAGAACATAAATAAAATCATTTCCTATGCTCGCGTTCATCAAATTCCATTAATCTATGTACAACATAACGGACCGCCTAGTAGCCCATTAGAACCTAATTCAGTCGGTTGGACAATTCATGAGGAAATAACTCCTGATTTACACGATATTAAAATATCCAAGGCTACACCTGACTCCTTCTACAATACAGGGCTAATGGATTATCTGAGAACTTTGGGAGTTACAAATCTTATTATATCCGGCATTCAAACAGAACTTTGTGTCGACACTACCTGTAAGCGCGCGTTTAGCCTAGACTATAAGGTTACCCTGGCTAAGGATGCCCATAGCACATTTGATAGCGCAGCTCTTTCTGCTCAGCAAATAATTGATCATCATAATGGTTTGCTTCGTTGGTTTGCAGATATAAAGACCGTTGAGGAAATTGTTACTAACCAGGAAAAAAGGAGCTGATCTGATTACAGATTAGCTCCTTTTTCATGGTTCTCTATCTCTACTGCTTTCGTTATTTCCATTAGGTCGTTAATTGTGTGGATTGCTTGAACATCTTCCCTCAAATCATTCTTTTTCCAGATCGTCTTCATCCCTACATTTGCAGCAGCCCTGATATCATTTTCAGGATGGTCCCCAACAAATATAGTCTCATCAGGCTTTGCGCCTAGTTGATTTAATGCCTTATGAAAAATTAATGGATCTGGCTTTTTAAGCTTTTCCCACTCCGATATAAGAATAGGGTTGAAATAGTTTTCAATGCCAAGAGCCCTGATATTATCTAGTTGAAATTGCCCTTTTCCATTCGTGATTATTCCCATACGGATTGATTTATCTTTCAATTCCTCAAGCATTTGAATAAGATTAGGAAAGGCTATGCAACTATGCTTAAACTCGTATATATAGTCCTCCAGCAGTTTTCCCCATGGCAACTCTATGCTGAATTCTTCCACCATTTGCTGGTACACTTTATCCTTCCAGACATATCCATGGCTATCCAACTGTAAAAACCTAGTCGTATACACCTGTTTTGGAATATGACCCAACAAATTAATCATCCGCTCGTATTGCCCATCGATAAAATTCCTAACCGACTGATCACGATCCAACAACGTCCCATCTAAATCAAATAACACAGCACGAATCATAGAAAATACCCCTCAAATACTATTTTTCGACATAATTCGGGTGGTGCCAGGCACCGTTATTTCTTCTCCACTATTACTACTTTTAAATAGTTACTTTGTGGAAAGTGTGCGTGGGTCTTAAAGTCGCTTGGCAGATTGAATTCTTCCAGTACTCTATAGTTTGTTTGGGTTTCTTTGAAGGCTTTTTCAATGAACCCTTTAAATTTTTTCATTCCAAACGATGCATTATTCGTTGAAGCAACAATAACCCCATTTTTTTCAGTTATGGCGATCGTGTCTTTTATGAGCCCTGAGTAATCCTTCGCTGTACTGAATGTATGCTTTTTTGAACGTGCAAAGCTTGGTGGATCAAGAATGACGAGATCAAACTTCAATTCTTTTCTTTTTGCATATTTAAAATACTCAAAGACATCCATCACTTTTATATCCTGCTGCTCATAATCAATTCCATTAACACTGAACTGCTCAATAGTTTTACTTTGGCTGCGTTTTGCCAGGTCGACATTTGTTGTCTTAGCCGCACCGCCAAGTGCTGCTGCAACAGAAAAAGCACCAGTATATGAAAAGGTGTTTAATACATTCTTTCCTTCAGAATATTTATCTCGAATGGCTTTCCTTACCTGCCTTTGGTCCAGAAAAACTCCAACCATAGCACCATCATTCAAATACACAGCATAGTTCATACCGTTTTCTTTTATGATAATTGGAAATTCGCCCCGTGTACCTTTTACAAAATCATCGTCGTCAATGTATTGACCCTTTGTATCAAACCGCTTCTTTTCATAAATTGCTCGATACTCGCAAAGCTCATCAAGTACACGAATCACACTATCTTTAAATGTGTAAATTCCTTCACTATACCAATTGATTAAATAATACCCAGCAAAGTAGTCAATCGTTAACCCACCTATACCGTCACCTTCCCCATTAAAAACCCTGAATCCCGTTGTGTCGGCACTTTGATATAAGGCAATCCTGCTATCCATTGCTTCTTTGATTCTGGATTTAAAAAACGAATAGTCAATCGCTTCCGCTTTATTCTTCGTCAACACCCAGCCAAGACCTTTATTTTGATTACCATAATATCCCTTTGCAATAAAATTACGGTTTTGATCAACCAAATGAACGATAGATCCTTCGTTTTTAAGAACGTTCGTATTTTTAATAAAATCCTTTTTAATTAAAGGGTAACCTGCTTTATAATCTTTTACATAGTTAGACGCAATGGTTAATTCAATTACTGTTGTCATAATTTCATCCTATCAACTGTTTTTTTTATTATCGCATGTAGAAAGGAAAAGGAAAAGGAATGTAAAACCTAGAATGTAACTCACTCTTTTGTTTAAAGCTTCCTAATCCTAAAATTATCTCCCAGTACAGCCCAGTTTTCAGGAAATGGATTACCTAAAACCCAGTAACTTACACCCCTAAGACCATATTCTTTCACCGTATTATACTTAGCCTGCACACTTCGTGCATCCTCAAACCAAACTTCATGCTCCTGACCATTTTCGTCCACATAGTGAAAAAATGGTGATTGATAGGTAGTATCATAGTTAATGGAAACATTATACTTATCCGCTAATTGCACCGCCTCTTTTGGACTTACTAGGGTTGCAAAAGTTCCTTCCTGCCAAGGGATTTTCCAATCACGTCCATACAATGGAACACCCATCAGGATTTTATCACGAGGGATAACAGTCACAGCATAATCCAATATATCACGAACCTTGTTAATCGGCGCGATAGCCCATGGTCTTCCACCAGCCCAACCCCATTCGTAGGTCATAATGACAACGAAGTCAACGATCTTCCCGTGAGCTTCATAATCATGAGCCTCATAGAGTAACCCCTGTTGAGCCTCACTCTCTTTTGGTGCCAGGGCAGTAGAAACGGTAAACCCTTCTGGATGCAATCGTGCTACTAATCGACGTAAAAAGTTGTTATAATTTTCACGATCCTCCGGGTATACATATTCAAAGTCAATATTTAATCCGGTGTAGCCTTTTGCTCTCATTTTTTCCAAAATATTTGTAATTAATGTTTCTTGCAGTTCCGGATTTCTAAGAATGGTTGCTGCTAAGTCGGAATCGAATTTCCTCCCTGCAAAGTTAGTTAACACTAAAAGCGGTGCAACGTTTGTCGCTCTTGCCGCTTCCAGCACTTGTGCTTCCTGCATTTCTGTAATTGTCCCATTCGCCTGGACACTATAAGTAAATGGTGAAAGATACGTAAAGTTACTTCCTAATGCCAGAACCTCCCGTCTTCCCTGCTCATTTGTCTGTGTTACATAAGCATTCACTTCCGTTATAGGCCGATTCGTAACCGGTATTCTTAAACGTTGACCTGGATAGATATAAGACGGGTTGGTAATGTTATTTGCATCGACAATTTGATTAACCGGCACTCCATACTGCTGGGCAATACCCCAGAGAAACTCCCCCACTTGAACAACATGCGTTGTATACGGTATTTCCAATAACTCTCCTACGAAAATCAGTGAAGGATTGGTAATGTTATTTGCTTGAGCAAGTTCTGCAACGCTCACGCCATACCGTTGCGCAATTTTCCAGAGATTATCACCTGGCGTAACAACATATTCCTGTTCAGGGTTTGGAATAACAATCGATTGACCGATTACGAGTGAATCAGGATTTTCAAGCTGATTAACTAAAACGACTTGATTAACATCATTGCCATACTGTTGAGCAATTCTCCATAGTGTTTCTCCACGTTGCACCACATGTATCTTCATTTTATCTCCTCCATTTATCATTCCTATCTGTCATAATATTCAAGAGGAGCCTAAATTGTTATAGCTATAAAAAGAGTGGTTGCCTGGAAGATCGCCTAGAATGAATATAAAATCTGGAAAAACACCTTCTGATGTCTTTCCAGTCCTGCTTAGTTATTCTCTAATGTATTGCAATATACCATATTCGTCCTGCTGCACATTAAGTGTTTTTGGGATACGAATATATAATGCTTGTGCGCCCAGTATAAGTGAACCATTCAAGTTCATTGAATCTCCTTCTGTGAATTGATTCATGATAAATTCTTGTTTAAAAGCAGTAAAGTTTAACTCTAATTGATCAGGCTTACTTATAATTAGTCTATTATCCCTCAGCTTAACTTGAGCCAGCTTGATCCGATCTGACACATTCATACCTTCAACATAGGTAGGTGTCTGGTAATACATTACTTCTACAATTCCGTCGTTTTCCATCTTTTCTTCTACGAAAATCGAAATCCCATTGACGTCATTACCAGGAGCTAAAAAAGTTAGCATTTCACCTTTAAAGTCAAACTTCCACTTTTTCGCAATGAATTTCTCATCAATATCGGCTGCATTTCCATTGTGAAGTGACTTTACTAAATACGAAGAACCTAAGTCCGCCTTTTCATTTGCGATTGAACCTGAATTACTTGGAATTAGTAAAAACATACCTACAGAAATAAGCAAAATTAGTAGATAAGCTCCTAGCATCCATCTTATTTTTTCCCCAGACAAATATTTTCTTTGTTTTTTTGTATTGCGTTTAATCACAAGAACAACCAATCCTATAATTGTAATAATTATGATTATAGGCATAAAAGTAAATATGTTCATCGTCTAACCTCCATTCGATTAGACATTAACGAAGAACAAAAGAATACCAATGCAATTGTTACAACAATTTTTGATGAAAAAATTATGATAGATGACTCCTCGAAGTAAAACGCTGTGATTTGAATGAGCGGATACGCACCTGCAACACTTTCTGCAAAAAATGCGAATCCTAAAAATAGAACTGGTATAACTACCACAAGAATACGATTCAGTTGTACTATTGTCCCCACCAAATAACCTAAGGAAGCAAAAAGAAACACATAAAGGATGGTTGCAGTTAAACCTGTAAAGAAATCCGATAAGCCAGGACCTGATCCAATGCCCACAATTTGGCTGTGATCAAGCACATAATACATTAAGACTTTCAACAAATAAGCCGACAATAGCGCCGTTACTGCACCTATTATGCTGGCTATCCCTAAAAATAGCATGTTTGATAGATTAGCAGTTACTCGATTCGTAACAAATATAAAGTCATCTTCCCTGTATGCTTTTGTAGTAATAAGAATTGCGCTAATAAATGCCCATAGTATTGTAAAAGCGACAACTGTATCAGCTGAGAAGTACCTTATGTTGACATTAATTCCACTGGAGCTTGAGCTTCCTCCAGACATACCTGATCCTACAACCAAAGAAAATATGATAGCTAGTAGTTGGAGAATCATCAGTGAATAAAATAAACCGGTATAAGCTTTCCACTTATAATTTAATTGTTTTATCACCAGATTGGCCATACTAGGTTCTGTTAAAGACATCATCAATCCCCCCAGCCTTTTTATTTGTTAGATAGATACATAAATCACTGGAAGGTATTGGTGAAAGAGTCAGCCCAGCTTCTCTTGCACTTTCTAACTCTTCTTCGGAGAAGTTATGTTTTAGTACAACATATGTATGATCGCTCCCTAGATTTTTTGAGTAAATAACTTCCCTGTTTTGTATCAATACATTTATATTTATCGTTTCTCCAGTTGCGCCAATTGCATATTCTCTTACTTCATCTACTGATAAATGAAGGCGTTTCTTACCGTTTTCTATTAATATTATGTCTTCCAGGATATCTTCCATCTCTTCCAAATAGTGACTCGAAATAATAATAGACCTTGGATGAGCTAAATAATCTTTTAGCAAGGCTCGGCAAAAATCCTTTCGTACGCTTGCGTCCATTCCAGTCGTCGGTTCATCGAAAATAGTTAACGAACAGCGTGATGCTAGACCAAGAATTATATTAAACGTACTTTTCTTTCCTTTTGACAGACGACTATGGAATTGGTTTGGGTTAAACGAAAAATAATCAAGAAGACGAAAGGCAAGATCTTTATCCCACTTTTCATATAACCTTCCAGCTTCATGCAGTATTTCCAAAAGTGTCAATGAAGTAGGAAGATCCATTTGATCATCAATAAAAATTGTGTTAGCTGAAGTTTTGATATTGTTAAATGGCTGTTCCGAAAACACCTTAATATCACCAGAAGTTTTTCGCCAAAATCCAGCAATTATTTTCAGCAATGTAGTTTTTCCTGCTCCGTTAGCCCCGATAAGCCCTGTAATTTTATTTTCTGTAATAGACATGGATATCCCGTTTAAGGCTATCGTTCTACCGTGTTTTTTAGTTAAATTTGTACATTCAATTATATTCACTCAGTTTCCCCCTTACGTTCATTCATGAAAGACTTGATCATGACAACTAGTTCATCCTCGTTAACATTCAAACGTTCCGCTTCTAACACAATCTCTTTTACTAATCCTTTTAGGTTCTTATCCTTTCTTTTTTTCGTGATAATCTCAATTGCATGATCTGCCACAAACTTGCCCAGTCCACGCTTATTAAAGAGTATGTTCTCATCAGAAAGAATATTTAATCCTTTCGCTGCTGTGGCAGGATTTATCGTATACATTTCTGCAAGTGCATATTGCGAATAAACCTTCTCACCCTTTTCAAACGTTCCATTCAAAATCTCTTCCTCAATCCACTCCGCAATTTGTATATAAATTGGTTTCGTGCTGTCTGTGTTAAGAATCAAGTTTAACCCTCTTCCCATCCAAGTTAGTACATTAGTGTTGTAACTTAGTATATTACCATGTGGAAAATAATGCAAGTTCATAATGGTGCCTGGCACCGCCCGAAAAATGTTAATTAATCATGAAAAAGATGCCTCCCAATTGGGGGCACCCTTTACAAGCCCTTATTCTCCTACTTTTATATATTCTCCAACAGGCCATTTTTCACAAGTGTATGCCATTTCCCAGAAGGACAATTCCAATTGGCAGCTTTTACGAAATGCAGATTTCATCTTTTCTCGTTCCGCTGGGCTGGCTTCAGCGGCTAATCGATCCAATATATTGCGCATTTTTAACGTGGTTTCTGCTACCCGTTCATCTGCATAAAAGGAAATCCACGGAAAAAAAGGATGGTCCTTCCTGGGCTGATATTCTTTCATTAGTTCCTGACCAATTTCTAAATACGTCCATGGACATGGCAAAAGCGCTGCAATCACTTCACCAAGGCTTCCCGTGCAAGCATGATACATCATATGTTTTACATAATGGTCTGCTGTTGGTGGGAGCGGATAGCCTTGTAACTCCTCATATTTAACGCCAATTTGCTCACAAAAATTATTATGGGGATGGATTTCACTATTTAACACAAAGTCGACTTGGTCGTTGAAAAAGCTTATATCTTTCCGGTTTTTTGATTTTGAGATTGCAATCCCATAAATATGGATAAAAGCATTTAAGTATTCATAGTCTGCCTTTATATAGTGTGCAAGTGCCTCTTTTGGCACATCCCCTCTTCCAATCGACTGAACAAAGGAATGATTGAAAATCGCTTCATACACATCTTGATTTTCGTTACGTAATGCTTCAGAAAAAGTCATGTAATACCTCCTAAGGAAATGTGTTTGGAAGCTACTAGAAGAAAGATAAAGTAGATAAATAGAGGATACTTCCTCGCTACTTCCCTGCGCTGGCATTATCCAGATCAGGTTCAAAGGGATCAAGGCGTTTCCTTGTCTCAGCATACTGCACCCCTAGTAGTTCCGAAATTTTCTTATGTGTTATTCAATGGACTTACGTTCTTAACCCTAACCATAACTAAGTAACCAATAATTGCTCCTGAAATACTACTCACCAAAAATGATGGTAAGAATATAAATGCACCAAGTGAGCTACCCATTAGTAGATTTGCATATGGTACCGAAAATAGAGAACCAATTATTCCAGTTCCAACCACTTCTCCCACAACAGCAAATATCTTCCGTTTAAATTTCTTATATAATAATCCCGCTAGAAGCGCACCTATCATACCACCAGGAAAAGCAAGCAACGTTCCAAGCCCTAGCATATTACGAATTAACCCAGTCATAAACGCAATAACCACCGCTGGTCCAGGACCCAGTATTATTGCCGCCATTACATTGATTGCATGCTGAGCAGGGTACGCTTTGGCTATTCCAGCTGGAAACCAAAGTAACTGGGCTCCAATTGTACCAAGAGCAATAAACACCGCCATCGTTGTTAAAAGTCTTGTGCTATACACCTATTCACCTCCTTTAAAGATTTTCTAGTGACCCCATCACCCCCCTTAATATAAACAATCATTATTAGTTGAGCACTCTTGTAGCTAGTTCTAAATCACGCGCTGCTTTTTTATAAGTTCCTCCTTGACTAATTGCCGAAATTACCGATATACCAGTCGCTCCTGCATTGATGATTTCTCCTGCATTCTCTTTTTTAATTCCACCAATCGCTACAATTGGAATGGTTACATTCTTACTGATTTCTATTAATCTTTCTATTCCAATCGGCTTAAGTGCGTCCTCCTTAGTAGACGTTCCATGAATAGGTCCAACTCCAAGATAATCTGCACCTTGTTCTTCTGCCAGGATAGCCTCTTCAACAGTTGACACTGAAACGCCCACATACATACCTTTGGGCAAACGCTCTTTCACCTTTATAATATTTTCGTCCTGCTGGCCAATATGAACCCCATTAGCTCTAAGCTTAATAGCCAACTCAATATCATCATTGACAATGAATGGAACGTTGTTTTCAAGGCAAGTATTTCGCAACTCAATTCCTAACGTTAATTTACCAACCCCGCTTTTTGCATTGAGCCCTTTTTCTCTGTACTGAAAGATTGTAATGCCTCCTTCTATTGCTTGCTGCAGTACATGTGCAGGATTTTCAGAAGTGTTCACACTGCCTAGAATAAAATATAAACGAAGGATCTTTTTATCTAGCATCATTTTTCTTCCCTTCTAAGGTGAAGTTTTGAGTAATAGCCTTTGCCTTCACTTCTTCCTCTGTTAACCCATACAACTCATCCAGAAAGGCTGGCAAAAAGCTTCCAGGTCCAGCGCAATTCTCATATGCTAATTCCGCAGCCACCCCGTAGCTGCTTACAGCTACAACTGAAGCTCCATAATGATTCACTCCTACACTAGAAAATGCACCAACAACTGCTGTTAATAAACACCCTGTTCCTGTTACATATTGAAGCATAGACACCCCGTTATAACACTCGGTATAGCTTTCACCGTCAGTAATAATATCCGTTTCTCCTGTTGCAATAACTACAGCTCCATACTTATTAGCGACACGAATGGCAACATCAGGATCAATCCCATTTGCCATTGAATCTGCACCTTTCATTTCCGAGATGGTTTCTCCTAAAACTGTTATAATTTCGCCAGCATTGCCACGGATAACGCTCACATCAATTTCCGATAAAATTTCCTTGACCGCACTTTTGCGAAAAATTGTTGCACCTATTGCTACAGGGTCTAAAATAACGGTAATCCCCTTTTTGTTAGCGGCTTTTCCAGCGAGTATCATTGATTTAATCTGTTCTCGATTACACGTTCCAATATTCAGCACCAGTGCATTCGCGTGAGCAGCTATTTCAGCGGCTTCTTCAGGTGCATTTGCCATTACTGGTGATGCCCCAAGAGCCAATAAGCCATTTGCTGAAAAATTAGCGACAACCACGTTCGTGATGTTATGAATTAAAGGTTTTTGTTTTTTAATTTCCTTAAGATAATTCATTGAAAATTCCCCCATTTATTTTTGGTAATCCTTTCAAACGATGACCCCAATGGTTTGTTGGTCCATTACCCTTTCCTAGCTTTAAGCTATAGAAAATAGCATCTGTGACAAATAACTTTGCAATCCTGACTGCGTCATAGACAGAACTACCTTTAGCGATCTCAGCAGCGATTACAGCCGAATATGTACAACCAGTCCCATGTGTATGATTGGTATCTATTCGCACTGTTGGAAACCTGTGAATAGAAATTCCATCATATAAAATATCAACCGCTTCTTCACGGGTGTAATGACCGCCTTTTACAACTGCCGCATTGGCACCCAATTCATGGACAATACGTTTTGCTGCATTTTCTGCATCATTAACTGATTCAATTGATTCGGAGAGTAACACCTCTGCTTCAGGTATGTTGGGTGTCACTACTGTAGCAAGTGGGATCAACTGATTAGTCAACGTAAGTATCGAATTTACATCCATTAAGTGATGACCACTTTTTGCAACCATTACAGGGTCAATCACATAAGGAATCGAGTGTTTCCTAATTGTCTTTGCTATCTCTTCCATCATTTCTGAATTGGCAATCATACCTGTTTTAATTACATCTGGCGGTATATCAGTAAGTACACTCTCCATTTGCTGCATGATAAATTTTATTGGTAAATGCTGGACATCCTGTACACCGACTGTATTCTGAGCAACAACTGACGTCACAACACTCATACCGAATACTTCTCTTTCCTGAAATGTCTTAAGATCAGCTTGAATCCCAGCACCCCCAGTTGGATCAGTTCCAGCAATGGTTAGAACTGTTGGAATAGAATGCTTCATACAAGAAACCCCTTTCAGTTTAAAATAAGAAACCCACTAAGGGCTGGTTTTTTTATGATGAAGTTAAGTTATATTTAGTTCAACAAAAAAACCACCCCAGAAATTGGAGTGGTCTGAATATGCAATAGTCAGAAAAATATCTACACTAAACAACCGATCTCCACTTTCCTACGCTAGAATGAACTAGATCAGGTTCAAAGGGATAAAGGAACTTTCCTTATCTCAGCCAAACGGCACCCCCAGTGGACGTTCTATTAAGTTATAACCTTACTTAACCACGAACACGCAACATTGTCAATGGTGCCTGGTACCGCGTTATTTGTCGAAAAAAGGCGCCTTCCTACCACCACTAGAAAGGCACCTTCCTTTTATTGAATCGATTATATTTGTAATTCCATTTTCACAAACTCATATGTACTTCCATTGGTATTCTGCATAAAGGTTTCCTTCTCTTTAAATCCTGCTTTTTTGTATACTTTTACTGCTCTCTGGTTAAATGTCGCAACCGCTAGTGTAATTTTAACTGGCTGGTAGGAATCCTTAACAAAAGCTAATACCGCTTCTAAAAATGCTAGCCCTTTCCCCTTCCCTGTAAGATCAGGTCTCATTCCCAATCCGATATCAATCGTCAGGGCACTTGTTTTATCCAAACTGAGATAACCGATCAACTCGTTCTCATTCTCAACAACAAACACAGATTCACCACGTTTTTCTGAATCAACAAACTCTAAAAAGTCTTCCTCGTCTGCTTGGATATCATAAAATGAATATACACCCTTGTAGTTCCAGTTGAACGCTATTTCTTCAGCCTGCACCTGCGTCATAATAGAAAATTCATATGCCATACTAATTTTTTACACCTTGAAATGTATAAGGTATAGCTGATTCAAGCAAGGCTCTCACGCCATTTTCGTAATACGGCATTAAATCAGATGCTGTGGCTAAACTAACCCACTTTACTTCAGCAATTCCTACTTTATCGTCCGTGTCTATAATCGTAATCTTTCCACCAACAACTTTTGCGTTAAATGTAAAAAACAAAGCATGATGTCCATCCTTCTCCATAAAAGCCTCATTCACGGAAACGATATCTCCTACTTCAATCTTCAGCCCGGTTTCCTCTCTAGTCTCGCGTACAGCAGCCATCCCCAGTGTTTCTCCCTTTTCCACAGAACCTCCTGGCAAGGTCCAGTTGTTGTATTTATTATTTTTTACCATAAGTACTTTATCTTCTGCTTCATCGTATATTAATGAATACGCTACATCTACCCGTTTCATATCGAAAATTCTCCCTACTTGTTTATTTTTCATGTTCCTGTTGATCAATTTGCTTGATGATTTTCGCTGGATTTCCAGCCACCACTACATTGTCAGGAATGTTCTTTGTAACAATTGCTCCAGACGCTATAACAACATTGCTTCCAATTATAACGCCAGGATTTATAACCGCCCTACCGCCAATCCAAACGTTGTCACCAATCACAACGGGCTTTCCGTACTCAGGACCTTTGATTCTTATCAATGGGTCAATTGGGTGTGCAGCTGTGTATATATGTACCCCTGGAGCAATAGCACAGTTATGACCAATTTTAACTTCACAAACATCTAAAATGATACAATCAAAATTCATATAGAAATTTTCACCAACATGAATGTTATAGCCGTAATCACACCGAAAGTTTGGTTCAATTTCAATCCTTTCACCAGTCGAACCAAAGAGCTCTTTTAAAATAGATACCCGCTCAACATCGGCTGTCTCTAACGATTGATTAAACTGTCTGGTTAAACTTCTTGCATGGATCCGCTCCTTGATTAAAGATGGATCCCACGCTTTATAAAGCTCACCAGTTAACATTTTTTCTTTTTCCGATCGCAATTTAAAAGCTCCTTTATAGAAACTATTTATACCACCCAGGTACCAAATTCTATTCTTTTTGGGACATATGTGTAATATGTTGCTAATTTAGTAATGGTGTCAAACTCAATCTTTCTATTTCTTACATTTTGACTTAGAAAACCCTTATCAGATACTTTTTACCCTCAGATAAATTTCTTAACAAGTTTAGCACTTTTCTTTAATACATTCGTCTACAGATTTATCCCCTAACTCTGTTAAACTGATAATAATCCTGCACCTCATAAGAATAAAAGCCGCATTCTTCATATAATTTTAATGCATTCTTGTTTTCTGCAGCAACTTCCAGCAGAATTACCCCCTCCGTTTTTTTCTCAGCAAGCACGGTTTGAATAAGCGCATTCCTTCCATAGCCCTTGCCCTGAAATTCAGGGAAAATAGCAAAACCGTAAATATAGCTTTCATTCTCATCCCTCTGGATACCTATCTTTCCGACAACTTCACTTTCTACTTCAATCATGTAGGAAACTTTACTTTCGCTGTAACCATTATTTTCATTGAAATCCCGTGCACCGGCAGGATCATATTCAAAGCATTCTATGTCCAGTTTAATTTGGGTCTCCAAATCGGATGGTCCGGCTTTCCTTAAACGAACGATTGGTTGTTTCACTTCCAATTGTACTGGGACCCATTTCATTTGATATTCTGAAAATGAGTAGTCACATGCTTTTGTTTGCAGCCAGTTTCTTGCGGCCTCTGCGTTAGCAGGAGTGTTTAGTAATATTTCCTTTGCTTCATGAGGAATTACTTTTAATGCTTGATTAAATAAAGACGTGAAAATGCCACGATTCCTGTTACCCGGATTGACCATTCCACAAATTTCATACTTATTACCAAATTGGTAAATAGCCAGGAACCCAACTAAAGAACCATCTTCGTAATGGTAGAAATCCATTTCATCCTTTTCCTTTCGTGACTTTAGCATTTCCCAATTTAATTTAAGTTGTATTTTATCTTCCTTTTCACATAGTAACTGTAATTCTTTTATGTCGTTTAATTGTTGATTGTTCAAACTGTTTTCCACCTATTCAATTCTTATTTTTGCTAACCCTTATCATTTTCTACATTGGCCATCAAAATTCCTTTATAGAAGGTTAAAAACATCTTTGAATTCGATAAATGGATAAATTAATTTTGCTTTGTTAAAATCGGTCTAGAACTAACAGAGGAGAATGTGTAATGAAAATTGTCTCAATCGAACCGACGCCTAGTCCACATTCCATGAAGATTAACGTCGACGAACATTTACCGGATGGACAAACACATAATTATAAATTGAAAGACGACCTAAGTAATGCTCCGGATTTCATCAAAGAGCTTTTTGCTATTAAAGGTGTCAAAGGTATCTATCATGTAATTGATTTCATCGCATTGGAACGTAACCCCAAGGATGCATGGGAAGATATCCTCCCTGAAGTACGAAATGTACTGGGGTCTTCGGAAAATACTCCTGATCCCGAGATAACCAGTCAGGCTAAGCAAGAAGATCATTTTGGAGAAGTACAGGTATTCATCCAAATGTTTCGTGGGATCCCTGTCCAGGTGAAACTTCAAGACGGAGATGATGAGCAGCGTTTCGGACTTCCTGAGCGGTTTGTGGAAGCTACCATGAAAGCGTCAGAGGCTTCTACCAATATGCTTATGGAAAGAAAATGGGTAGAGCAAAGCCCTCGCTATGGCGACACAAAAGAAATCGGACAAGATATTGTTGAAGAGTTATCAGCAACACATGACCAGGAGAGACTTAATATATTAATCAAAAGTGCCCTCTCGAACAATGAATCCGACTTTCAACAACCATCTACTAAACCAAAAAAGGTTACACTTGATATGCTTGACCATCCAAGCTGGAAAGAACGTTATGCGGCCTTAGATCGAATGAATCCAACTATGGCAGACTTACCGGTTTTAGATAAGGCATTACATGATGAAAAAGCATCGGTTCGCAGACTTGCTACTGCTTATCTTGGGATGATAGAAGAACCAGAAGTATTACCGTATTTATATAAAGCTTTAAAAGACAAAGCTGTAAACGTACGACGTACTGCTGGTGATTGTTTATCAGACCTTGGATTTAAAGAGGCTATCCCTGAAATGATTGCTTCACTGTCTGATAAAAGTCGTATCGTTCGCTGGCGTGGTGCTATGTTTTTGTATGAGATTGGTGATGAAACAGCTATCCCTGCGTTAAAAAAGGCAATGGATGATCCCGAGTTTGAAGTACGTATGCAGGTCAAAATGGCCCTTGCCCGCATTGAGGGTGGAGAAAATGCGAAGGGCTCCATTTGGCATCAAATGACCGAAGCAACTAAACAGAAATAAGTTATCCGGTATATAAAAATGTATGTAAAAAGACGCCTAAAGAGGCGTCTTTTATGGCAGTTAAGAAAGTACAAATCCTTTCTTACTGCATAAGTGCAACTAGAGCTTTCGCCATAAAGTCATGGCGAAAGCTCTAGTTTTCTAACGTTTGCGGCGAAAAATCATGTGGTTCACATCACATGTATTGCCTTATTTTCCGTCTTATGCAATTCAGCTCATCGCAGGAATCAAGTATACCATACTATATGTATAATTCGTTAACTGATTTGAAATTCATCGTTGCCATTAGTTTCCTGGAGAACCAGGGGGATAGTAATATGGCGGCACTTTAACCCAGCCTCGTTTACGCATTAATGTCTTTAGTGTCGTACCAAATGTTACCCAATCTGAATAAAATCCAAGCCAAATGAGACCAACATCACTGCGCATACAGTCAGCTTGAGCTTTTGCACATGCTTCCATACAAGCTACCAATTTAAACGCAACGCCATTTGTAATTTCACTATCCGTTAATTTAACTCCTAAAGGGATATCTTTTGAGCTTGAGTTTGGCTTTGCGGATGATACATCCGGTAATGGGATACCCTCTTGTTTCATGAATTCACTTAACTTTTTAACTTGGCTTTCGCATAGTTTGACTACGTCTGTTAGCATTTCTGTCACTTCATCATCCGTTGTAGTATTTAATCCAATTTCCTCGTATCGAATATATTCTTCCATCATGGTAACGTATTTCCAGCAGTCACCCGCTTCAATAATATGCATTGGAGACTTAGGCTCATTTATATTATCTATTGCTAGTTTCATTGTGTTCCATACTGCCTCAAATGGATTACCCAAATTTAATCGCCACCTTTGGTATTACCAATCCCTCAACCTAATTAAAAATGTAAATAACTTATCTATTCCATTAATTTACTTAAAATTAATCAGCATCAATGCTAACAGAAACACGTTCAATAATTGCATTCTCATAAGCATGAAAAATTCCCGCATCATTTATGGATTGCTTTGAGACTAATTTCTGGGTAATCGTAATATCAAAGGGGTTGTTAAAAGGAAATTCGGATAATAGGATTGTTTTCATATCCTTCCAGTCAATCTGAATAGGATTAGTTCCAAGAAACGAAAGTGTTGAAGGTACTGGCAACCCTTGACGAAAGAAGTAATGCACGTCATTTTGCGAAACTCCTGGTTCGTTTAAACAAACATACAACGACAAGTTATCACTAAACTGGAGTAGATCATAGTGAAACTGAAACAAAGCTTCATCAAAACCTTCCACCTGATTTTTTAATCGATTCTGACGGTTATGCTCCTGTTTGACAAACCTCTGCGCATCCGCGCTTCCATCATTTGCTGCAAAACGGGCATAATGACAGCTGCACAGTAGGCCGGCATAGCTATCCATCTCCTCAACTTCGTCAATCCCTCTTTTATAAAATACAAGTTTAATCTCGTTTGGGTAATCGATAAATGAAAAAGGGATTTTAGTTTGATCATTTAAAAATGGATTACGATCTAAGGGGATCCAACCTCTATCGTGTTCATTAATTGCCAATTCAACAGAATTTCTTTTGTCATCTTGTTTTAGAAGATACTTTGTCCAATCAGCTGCGAACATCCCTGAAATCCGCGCATGGTCATCCTGTGAAATCATAACAACTTCATTTTCTCTTTCTCTAATAATCATCCAAATCACCTCCCATCACCTATAGTATTACCAGCATTCCCCACGTCACAAGGCAGTTGTACGTATTTTCGGTAAAAAAAAAGACCCCTCAGATAAAGCATATCCAAAGAGGTGTTGTCACGCAACAACTTATAAAGCAATAATTGAGCCACAACCTATCCGCTTCCCTGAACTTCCAGAAGGCTGCGAACGATAATCGTCAGGGTTTTCATGAATAACGATTGACTTTCCAATTACGTCTTGCGGACTAAATCTATTTGTAAAAAAAGACATTCTGGCATATCCGTTATTCGAAAACAAAACAGGAAAATCACCTGCATGATTTCCATGTGGCTGATCTGTTGGATTCCAATGTCCTCCAGCAGCCTGGAATGGTTCAGGCATATCAGCACTTCCACAATCACCATTCTGATGAATATGAAAACCGTGCGGGCCAATTGGTGCCTGATTTCCTATTGCAGGACGGTATGGGGGTAATCCATTAACCTCCACCGTTACTTCTGTACCATTAGGAACATTTGTAAAAACAACATACCCATGTAGATTTGGCGCAAGCTCACTCCCTTTAATTTCTGCATATGACCTTGAAACCATCTGTCTCATGGGATAATACATTTGATAACCTTCATATTGTCTGGTCTTATACTCATTCACCTGTAAGTAACCTCCTAAAAGAATCATGTGGTTAAACATCTTATGCCTACATGTTTTTTTTGTTAACAATATTAGAAAACTTGGCTTATCGCCAAGCCTTAGTTGCACTATGCAGTAAGAAAGGATTTATACTTTCTTACCTGCTGAAAAATCCCGTTCATTCTTCCTGGCTGGAAGAATAAACGGGATTTCATAAGCAAATCAATTTAATTTTTACGCGTTAGTTTTCTGTTTGCGAAACTTGGCAAAGAATTCATAAACAATTGGTACGATAACAAGTGTCAGTAACGTTGAACTTGTTAGTCCACCAATTACCGTTACTCCTAACCCCTTCGAAATCAATCCTCCACCTTCTAAACCAATAGCTAGTGGGATAAGGGCTCCAATTGTCGCAAGCGCGGTCATAAGGATAGGACGCAGGCGAGTAGACCCAGCTTCTAAAAGAGCATCTCTTGTAGTAAGTCCTTCCTTTTCCTTATGAATAACCCGGTCAATTAATACAATTGCGTTTGTAACAACGATGCCAATTAACATTAACGCACCAATCATAGCTGATACACTCAATGGTTCATTCGCAATCCAAAGCGCAACTAATCCACCTATAATTGTAAATGGTAGTGAGAACAAGATTGCAAGTGGTGCTAGCGCTCCACCAAACGTGATAACAAGAACAAAGTAAACAATCGCTACTGCTGCTAACATTGCTAAACCTAGCTGTGTAAACGATTCACTGATTTGTTCGGTTACCCCGCCAAATTCTACATTCACACCATCAGGTAATTCTAGCTTGTTAACCTTCTCTTCCACTTCAGCTGAAACGGCTGCGACATCATTCGTTGTAACTTCTGCATTTAATGACGCATACATTTCACCATCTCTACGATCAATTGTATCTGGTGATTTACCTTCTTCAACAGTCATCAATTCATCTATTTGAACGGTTGTACCGAGTGGTGTCTGAATTTCTGTATTGGTTAGATCCTTAATGTTTTTGTACTGCTCTTCTTCCACTTCTATATATACATTAACATCCTCACCCTCATGGTTAACGGTTGTAAGAACTGGTGCTTCACCAGTACCACTAAGGTTCATACCAATTTGCGCTGCGGTGAGTCCATATTGACTTAATTTTTTCTGATTAGCAACAAGGGTATATTGATCATAAGCTTCTGATATGCTTGATTCAACTTTTTCTAAATCACTGTTTTCTTTCATAATCGGCAATATTTTACCCACGGCTGTTTGGATCTCTTCCATATTTTCACCATAAACAAATAACTGCAGTCCACTAGCTCCCATACTTGCGAAATCTACCGTTTCCCACTCGCCAGTATCGGTACTTTCATTTAGGAATTCGACGACTTTTGTATCTTCTCCACTAAAACTTTCATACTCTTTATCGTACTCTACGAAGAATAATGCAGAGTTTCCTCCACCCATCCCCATCATTCCCATTGATCCGCCTTGGCCAATTGAATATTGATAGGTAGTAACCCCGTCACGGTCACTAAAGAATTCCTCCGCTTGAAGAGCTATATCTTCTGTTTCCACTCTTGTTTGACCTGGTTCTGGGCTGTAGGTTACCATCAACATTTTCTGTTCATCAGTTGGCAGGAAGCTTACACCAATTACTGGTACAAGGAATAAACTTGCAACTAATACCAATATTGAGCCACCTAAAGTTACAATCTTATGATTTAATGTCCAGTCCAAGATACCTTTATAAAAATTGGCAAGCTTGCTAGGTTTCTCTTCTAGTTTATTTTTTGTTGTACCAAGATCGTTTAATCCCTTTTTAAATAGTGAATGGGCAAGCATCGGGACAATGGTTATAGCGACAATTAACGATGCGGAAAGTGCAAAGACAACTGCTAGTGCAAATGGTAAGAACATTTCACCAACCTGCCCGCTCACTAAACCTAGTGGTAGGAATACAGCAATTGTTACGATTGTCGAAGAAAAAATAGGTATAAACATCTGTCTCGTTGCATCTGATATTAATTGTTTACCTCGAAGTTTTTCCCCTGGTAAAGCCATTCTTCTATATATGTTTTCAATAACAACAATCGAGTCATCAATTACCCGACCAATTGCAACGGTAAGTGCACCTAGTGTCATTATGTTTAGCGTAATATCCATTTGATGCAGGAGGAAAACTGCCATTAGTAACGATAAAGGTATCGATACAATAGAAATTAATGTAGTTTTAATACTTCTTAAAAACAGCAGAATAATGACGATTGCAAATAATGCACCGAACAATGCTTTACTAAGCATCGTACTGACAGCTTCCTCGATTGGCTCACCTTGATCGAAGGTAGTTGTTACTGTAAGGCCAAGGTCTTTTTCAAAACCTTTGATTGCCTCTTTAACACCATTAACTACTTCAACTGTGTTGGCATCTTCAGCCTTAACGATTTGGATTCCAATTGACTCCTCACCATTTGTTCTTGAAATTGATTCAGCTTCACCAACCACATTGATTTCAGCAAGATTACCAAGCTGTACGGTTAGCAGTTTCATAGAACCTTCTGACTGGGCTTTGGTTTGATCATCCACATTAGGGTTTGGTTGATCTGTTGGAACTTGCCCCTGGCTTTGTTTAGCTCCTGCTGTTGGAGTTATTGGGATTTCCATATTACGCAGGTCCTCAATTGAAGAAATATCACCGTCAATTACCAGGTTCTTTACTTCACCATCAAAGTTTGTCAAACCAAATGGAAAGGAAATATCCGACCCTTTAATCAATTGTTTTATCGTATCCTGGGTTAACCCATATTCGGTCAACTTCTCTTCAGCAAAGTCAATCGTTACTTTCTGTACTTGCTGCCCGGTAATTTGTGCATTTGAAACACCACTGATGCCCTCTATAGTTGGAACGACATTTTCCTCAACCATCGTTGTTAACCGCTCAAGAGACAGATCTGTATCACTAATGCTTAAGGCTAGTACCGGAAATGAATTCAAACTTAAGCGTGAAACCTGTGGCTCGTTTGCACCTTCTGGTAATGTCAGATTTGACAATGAACTTTCTACCTCGGTTTTGGCTTCATCCATGTTAGTATCAAAACTAAATTGTATCTGAATAGAAGAAGCATTAGCCATTGAAGTAGAGCTAACGAGTTCTACACCTTCTAAATTTTGTATCCGTTGTTCTATTGGTTCCGTCACCTCTTCAGCAACCTCATCAGGGGCTGCTCCCGGATACATGGTCATTACAGACACGTTCGGTAAAGTAATATCTGGCATTGTTTCCTGTTTCATATTCAGACCCGAATATAAACCAGCAATAACAACCATAATAGTTAAAATCCAAATAGCGAATTTATTGTTGAGAGAGAAATTAATGATTTTTTTCAAGTAGTACACTCCTTTAATCCTTCTTTTCATATGACTGACTGGTCATAACATTACTTAATATAAACGATTTAAACAGAACTTGCAACCTTAATAATTTACTTGCAGTATGATAATAATACATATATAATTTAGATAGGACAGGTTGACAGTGCTTGTTTGATACAACCTATAAGAAGTCAATATTAAATTGACCAACCAGTCATTCAGTTTAAAAAGGTCGTGAATTTATGAATGAAAAGAAACAAAAAATAATAACTACCTCCATTGATTTATTTGCAGAAAAAGGCTTTTATACGACTTCTATTCAGGAAATCACTGAGAAGAGTAAGGTTTCAAAGGGAGCATTTTATTTACACTTCCATTCAAAAGATGAATTAATGCTGGAGATTTTTAAGTTTTATTACAACTTGATGAAAGAAAACATAGAAAATGCTTTTGATCAGCAGCTCAGTCATAAAGAAAACTTTGTCAAACAAGTGGAAGTGCAGTTTTATGAAATACTAAAACATAAAAGCTTTATTACTACTCAATTGAAGGAACAAGCCATTACATTGAACAAAGACCTCTATGAATTTGTGCGGATTAAAGAGTTTGAGACACAAAAATGGTATAAAGAAACGCTTATTGCTATTTATGGCAAAGAAGTGGAACCTTATGTGATAGATGCAGGAATCCTATGTGAAGGAATGAAAGGCAGATACTTTCAGGTCCTAATCCACGCTGACTTAGACATAGATATACCTGAGCTGGCTTCTTTTATTGTCGATTGCTTAGACGATATTATTGTTGGTCTGTTAGCTAAAAATAAAAAACCAATTCTAACTGAAGAAAAAATGGCACCAATCTTCCCCGAAATTAGAGAGCCTGAACAAATGCTGAAAAATGAAGTTGTTAACGAACTGTTAGAAATGCAGAGGCTACTGAACGAGTATGAGCTTGAGGAAAAGATGATAATCGAGTTGCAGGGAGTAATCGACTTCTTAATTACAGAAGTTAAAAAATCGGATTCAAAAGAATTTGTAATCCAGGGGTTGTTGGCAAACTTTAAAGGAATAGATCAATTTGACAAGTACCGTACTTCAATAGCAGAGAAACTTGATATAAGACTTCTATGAATTACATGGTTAAACTTGAAAGGAAGGGCAACCGCTTTTTCCTTTCAAGCTTTTTTTAATTATTTACTTAAATTTGCTAATGTTCCCTTAAAAATTCTTCTGATTTGGCCGATATAAAGTAGACTAACCAAGACCAATGACGCTAAACTAGGGGGAACAAAGCTTGAACGCAATTGACAAATTAAAATTAAATGATGTTAAAAAGAAAAACATTTTAGTTATTGTAGTGTTTCCAATTTCAATTTTGAGCGCATTAATTTTGACTTTAATTCAAGGAGAACAGAATAAAAGTCTTTTTTATGCAGCTGAACTGTTACTGATTTTAAGTAGTTTTATTGTTACTAAATTTGTATTAAAAAAAGAAAACGCCTTCAAATTTTTACTCGTTTTAATCGTATATACATGTATAATCAGCTATATTTTATTGTTTGGTGGAAGCATATCTTCAGCATTTATTCTTTTCTTTTTACTATTACTTTCAACTGTACATTTGACTCAATCCGTTTTTTTGATTGGTTATATTATCGGTATGATTGGCTTGTACTTAAATGCCAATCTAGGATCAGCTGCAGAAATCGGGGTACTGCAGGATAATCTACCAGCCACCTTGTTAACTTACGTACTAGCCGGCTTTTTATCATTTATTCTAATTCACTTAAATAATAAGCAATTCAACCATATTGAACAACTTCTTATTGCTAGTGAAAAGGAGACCGCAGAAAAAGAAAATGCTCGTGTGAAATTAGAAGATAACGTGAGTAATATTATTGAAAAAATTACTACTGTAAATAACAGAGTTCAAGAAAATATTGTATCCCAAACGGAAATTTCAGAAGCTATTGCGGAAGTTGCCACTGGCAGCACGGTACAAAATGAAAGAATCACTGACATTGCTCAAAACGCCCAGGATACATTACAGCAAATGATTCACATTTTAGATGAAACAAAACTGCTGAAAAGTAAATTTGGGAAGTCTGCTGACGTAGCCATCTCGGGTAATGGTCTATCAAAGGATCTATCATCTAATATGGGTTATTTCCGCACTCATATCGAGGAATTAAGCGAATCTTTCCAATCACTTTCTAGCAAAATAAATGAAATAAATACATTTTCCCAGGACATAATCAACGTAAGTCAACAAACAAACTTATTGGCGTTGAATGCTTCTATTGAGGCTGCAAGAGCTGGAGAAGCCGGAAAAGGATTCTCCGTCGTAGCAGATGAAATTAGGAAATTAGCAGAAATGACAAATCTAACAGCAGAGAAAATTACTACTAATTTACAAGAAGTGAATACCACAAACGACTTTGCATTAGAAAAAATGAATGCTAGTTTGTTGATGGTGAATGATAACCTTGAAAGTACGGAGCAAGTGAACAATTCGTTCTCAGACCTCACCGATTATTTAAACGAGCTTGACCAACAGTTTACCAACTTTGAATCTCTAGCTGAAAACGTCAAGGACAACTCTTCCGTTGTTGATGGAGCTACAACTGACTTGGCTGCAATTATAGAAGAAGCCTCTGCAAGTTTAGAGGAAATGAGCGCTACTGTAGAAAACCTAAATAGACAAAACCAGCTAATTGGGGAAGAGATGATTGACACCAACAAATTAGCTAAAAGTATGGTCAATTAGTAATACAAGTTTAAAAAACTTGGCTTATCGCCAAGCCTTAGTTACATTTATTCAGAAAGAAATTTTTTAAACTTTCTTTACTGCTAAATAACTTAATAACTCCCTTCTAATGCAGATAAGTGGTAGACGAAAACCATCTGATTGCTTATGGGGGGCTTTTTTGTTTAAATATTCAATTACTCTCCTCACCTCAACCTAACATTGCTCATCACAAACCCACTCTCCGGCATCGTTGGCATTCTCACCAAACTGAAGTCAAGATCCTGATCCGGTACATCGTAATCAACCTTATTCACTAGAAAATCCAAGCTTGCTTTCATAACTTCTATGGTAATACCCTCGCCAGGACAACGGTGTCCCTCAGCTGGATTGCCTCCCCCTTGAGGAATAAGATCATACAGGCTTTCGTTTCTTTCCTCAAATCGTTCTGGTCGGAATTCATTTGGATTTGGCCAAAGTCTTTCGTCGTGATTTGTACCATAAACGTCAAGCAATACGAGCATCCCTTTTGTAAATTTACAATCATTCCAGATAAATCCTTTCTTTACCAGCGCTCCTAGAAATGGACCAAAAGGATAATAACGTCTTACTTCATGGACAAATTTTTCAAGTTCAGAGCTTTTTCCAGACCGCAGTAGTTCTTTATATTCTGGATTGTCCTGCAAGGCTACAGCAGAAAAAGTTATAAACGTAGCAATGGCTACAATCGGCCGTAACACATTAATAAGCTCTACTGCTGCCATTTGAGTATCTAGCTGAGTCCCATCAAGCTGCTTGTAAAAAGCCATTTCATATAATGCTGAACCTTCACTAACCTTGAGCTTTTCTGCCCTTACATCTTCAATAACACTTCTAATCCAGTCCTCAGTTTTATTTCTTGCCTGTCTACCCTTCCAATGACGTGGGCCAACCGCACCGAATGCATCAACCATTGCATAAAAATCATCTGCCCGAGTCTTCACTTCGGATTCCTGCAATGGCACACCAGCCCAATGACATGCCACCTTACAAAGAATTTTTTTCGCTTCCTCAAACAACACTATCTCGTCTTGATTTTTCCAGTCCTCAACCGATTCTTGCCATTTTTCAAGGGTAAGCTCAGCCAGCCGCTTCTGGTGCGGTGGTGTCATTAACGACATAAAAAGAAGCTTACGGTGTATATGTTGTTCACCATCCATTGTTTGAATTCCACCAACACCAAATAACGATTGTTGCACTCGTTTTGGTGCCGCCCCTTTACGCTTAAACCGTTCAGAATCATAGAAAAATCTTGCTGCCTCTTCTCCACTCATACAAATTACCTTTTCCCCCAGAAGCCTGGTCTCAAATAAATCAGACTGAAATTGATTAACCCTGTTTCCGATGAAGTTATACCCCTCCATCATTAACGCAGCACTGTTGTCAAGCGTTTTCTCGTGTGGTACTTTTTCATTTTTTAACATTATTGTAACTCCTTTCCCCCTTAAAGTTATGTAAATATTACCGTTTAGTATTGGAATTACAGCCTTACTTTTATGCATCCTTTAGAACAAATTTTGCTTATCGTCAGGCCTTAATGGCGAAAGCGTTAGTTGCACTTATGCAGTAAGAAAAGGATTTATACTTTCTTACCTGCTTAAGAAATAGAGATCAACTTTTTCTAAGACCTGTGTGATACAATTACTAAACTTACATAATACTGAAATAATAGAAGATGAAAGGGTGTTTAATAATGTCCCATCAAAAAAGACTAAGGGATTATGGAGTTAAAATTGGAAGCTTAACAACAGGTTCTAAAAACGCTATTACGGATGTAGAGGGAGTTACTGTTGGTCATATAACCCTTAGTAATCAAAGGATGCAAACCGGTGTTACCGCAATTATTCCTCACCAAGGCAATTTGTTTAAAGAAAAACTGCTCGCCTCAAGCCATGTAATTAATGGCTTTGGAAAAACAACTGGGACTATTCAAATGGAAGAACTTGGTACACTGGAGACTCCAATTATTCTTACCAATACGTTAAACGTGGGTACTGCTTCAGACGCATTAATTGAATACATGCTTGAAGACAACCCTGAAATTGGAGATACGACTGGGACCGTGAACCCAGTTGTAGGTGAATGCAATGATATGCTGCTGAATGATGTCCGGGCTAAATACGTTGAAAAGGAACATATTTTCAAAGCGCTTCAAAATGCTTCCTTAGATGTTGAAGAAGGTACAGTTGGTGCTGGAACAGGGATGCTTTGTTACTCCTTAAAAGGTGGTATTGGTACCGCTTCAAGAATGATGAAGCTCGAACACGGGGAATATACAATGGGTGTTCTGGTACTATCTAATTTTGGAATCTTAAGTGACTTAAAGATAAATGGAAAAGCTGTTGGACAAGAACTTAAAGAAGCAATTGTACAGTCTTATGAGGAAAAAGATAAAGGATCAATCATGATGATTGTTGCGACAGATCTCCCTGTGTCAGAGAGACAACTTAATCGTATCCTTAAACGAACTGTTACAGGTCTATCACGTACAGGTTCTATCATTACAACAGGTAGCGGCGAGGTGGCTATTGGCTTTTCAACCGCTTCAAAAATACCGCATGAAAAGCCTGATCACTGCCTGACCTCAACAACGATTCATGAAGACGATATAGATTTAGCGTTTCGAGCCATTGGTGAAGCTACAGAAGAAGCAGTGTTAAACTCACTGATCACTGCTGATCACGTAATTGGTAGAGATGGGAACGAACGACCGGCATTAAAGGATTTATTAAAACAACACAACATCAGCTTAACGTAGAAAGTGGAGGGGACCTTACAAATGATTTCATTAAATGTCCTTGATTACTCCCCCATAGATGAGGGATCAGATTCAGCCAAAGCATTATTGCAAACAACGGAAC